>CAIYTJ010000469.1 GCA_903929065.1 uncultured Bacteroidales bacterium
CTGAGCGAAAAACGGGACTCGAACCCGCGACCCCGACCTTGGCAAGGTCGTGCTCTACCAACTGAGCTATTTTCGCAATGTTTGTTTTCTTTCAACTTTTTACTAATAAGTGTTCACTGTCAATTGAAAGGTTGCTTTTCTCTCAAAGCGGCTGCAAAGATACGTTATTTTTTTAATTTCCGAAACGTTTTGGCAAGAAAATTACAAAGCCAAAAATCTTTTTTCAATTCGAATTGGATTTCTTTTTGTTATTTGCCGGTGTAAACCAGTCTTTTTCGGGATATAGATTTTGGTGTGGCAAGTGATTGGTCGATGTGAGGCAAAATTGCAGAGAAACTTCCTTTCAAAGCTTTTTTGTCATTAGTTTTCAGGTCGAAAACAACATTGTAAGAATTTTTGATACGACTTACAGTAAAAGTTCCGGAAGAAATAAGTTTCAGCGTCGACATAGCAGGATTTCCTTCGTAATATGATATACTTGCTCCAATGGGATAAACCACTTTGTCAATCGTATCGTTTAAGCCCGGTGCAACGGTAAATGGCAGACCTGAATTATTCACAGTATAAGTACCTACTGGTAGCAAAGTGTCGGTTTTGGCAATAAAAATATCTTCGAGAAACAAATATTGACCTGTTCCAACCAGATTTCCAATATCATTTATTTTCAACGAATCTGAAAAAAGCGAAAGCGAAATAACATTGTTTGTGTTTTTGTAATTGGCATAATAAGCACCGTAGAATTCGGCGTAACCCCAGGTGTAGGTAGGGTTAGTGTTGTAAACATACGGCTGAAAAAGTTGTCCTCCGCCGCACGAAGTCAACAATCCAACCAAAACTATTATGAGCCAGCTATGTTTTTTCATTTTATAATTACAAAACTTTTTTAATAACGGAAATCATGTCAAAATGTTGTTTTTTGAATCAACAAAGTTAATCATTCAGGTTTTCTTTTGTTCGAATGTACCGGACCGGATAATAAGCTGCTAAAAAGCCCATAATCAAAACGGTGCCAAAAACAAGTAAAATATCAATAACATTTGTTACCACCGGATAAGCATCAACCACATAACCGGTTCCAAGCCGGAGCAAACCGAAATATTGCTGCAACAGGCAAAGTAACGCTCCCAATCCGATTCCAACCATTGCTCCGACTCCGGAAATCAACCAGCCTTCGAACAGGAAAATGCGTTTAATCAACTGATTGTCGGCACCCAAATTTCGCAACGTCTGGATATCGGCTTTTTTATCAATAATCAACATCGACAATGAACCAATAATATTAAAGCTGGCAATCAACAGGATAAAACAAAGAATCAGATACGTAATCCATTTCTCAATTTTCATGATTTTGAAAAAACTTTCCTGTTGTTCGTAGCGGTTTTTCACCTGAAACTTTTCACCCAGCAAGGTTTTGATTTGCTTTTGAACGTTGGTCTGATCAGCACCTTTTTCCAATTTCAATTCCACGGCCGAAACGGTGGATTTTTGATATTCAAATAAATCACGTGCCAAACTGATGGAAATGAGTACATAATGATCGTCGTATTGCAATTGTTTCACCGAGAAAATACCTGAAACAAAGGTTCCGATTTGATTGAAACTATTTTCGGGACGGAGCAGATTGATTTTTGACGTTCGGCGTGGCGCATAGATATAAAGCGGATCAATAAAATGAGCACCGAGCCCGAGTGTGCCGGCAACACCAACTCCGGCAACAGCCCTTTGAAAAGCACCGTCGTAAAGTATAAACTTTCCATCGTACATAATGCTGTCGATGCGCGTCATTCGTTCAAAATCGTCGCTGACACCCTTGATGGTTGCCGGCATTTGTTTGTCTCTGAACCGCAGCAACGCATTTTCTTCAATTACTTCGGTGAAAACCGCCACCGGTTTCATTTTGCGTAATTCGGAAATTTCCTTCGAATTGACATCAAAAGTTTTTCCGTGAGTCAATGTTATTTTCAAATCCGGATCAAAAGCCGAAAACATATTGGAAATCAGCGATTCAAAACCATTGAAAACCGACAACACACATACAAGCGCTATCGTTCCGACCGCCACGCCGCCGGCAGAAATGCCGGAAATAATATTAATGGCATTGTGCGATTTTTTGGAAAACAAATACCGGCGGGCAATCCTGAATGAAAAGGAAAGTCCGCCAAAATAGTCGTTTTTTGTTATTTCGGGATTTGCCATTAAAACTGAACGTTAATCCAATTCAATCACTTCACCTTCTTTCAAGGGCGAAGGCGGATCGCTTTTCAGAAGATTATCGATATTTTCGAGATAATCCAGCGAATCGTCCACATGAAAAAATAATTCGGGAACAATGCGCAACTGGTTTCGCACGCGTTTTCCCAAATCATATCGAATGGAGTTTTTATCTTCCAGCACTTTAGCCAACACTTCGGCGGATTTATTACTCGGGAAAATGCTCAAATAGGAACGGGCTATGCCTAAATCTGGGCTAATCCTCACATTGCTAACGGTTATTAAGGTGCCGTGCAATTCACGGGCGTACAACAAAAAGATTTCTCCCAATTCTTTCTGCAACATCCTCGATATTTTTTGTTGTCTGGTTGTTTCCATTGTTTTTATTTTAATTTCCCTGAAAAATAATTAATTGTATATTTAAGTTTAAAAAATCGTTGTCTTCCGGTTCGCTCGAAAACAAGATTATCATCATCTTCAATTTGACTGTTAAATGTTTCATTTTCGATTAATGGTATTTCTAATTTCTTAGAAATGTATTCTGCCCCTTTATATAAAATAGTCACATCTGATGTCCTGAAAATTGTAATAGGTACTTTCGATTTGTCTTTTTGATAAAAAAACAATTGAAAATCATGAGCATCTTTATAATACAATCCTCCAGCTCTAGATTGTAAAGCCCTGATTTTATAATCACGGTCTTGAAAAAGGATATTTTTAATATTGTAGGGTATTTTTTCTTCTACAAAAGTTATTTTCTTTAAAAACAAGTTATTTTTTAAATGAATCAATGAAAGACCATCATCAGATACTTTTACCCAGCTAAGAGACAATGAATACAGGTAAATGCATAAAGACAATGCTGCTAGATAAATCCATTCTTTTGTAACCACCATTAGCAAAATATCGAATAGCACAGCAATGATTAATAGATATTTTATGGCATCCGGTATTCTGCTAAACCTCATAACTCAGAAATATCATTTTAGATTTTCCACTCAAATCCGTCTTTCGTATCTTTAATTTCAAATCCAAGCGCAGTCAGTTCGTTACGGATTTTATCACTCGTTGCCCAGTCTTTGTTTTGTTTGGCTTCAAGCCGCATATTCAATAACAAATCAATCGCCTTTTTGTAAGCTTCATTTCCGGAAGAAGCTTCATTTTCGGCTTTCAAACCCAAAATATCTTCCATAAACAACTTGAAAACCGAATTCAGTTCTTCCAAATCGGGGGCAGAAATAGTTTCTTTTCCGTCGTGAACCAGATTTATGGCACGCAAAGCATCAAACAAATACGAAATAACAATCGGCGTGTTCAAATCGTCGCACATGGCTTCCTCGCATTTTGCTCTGAGCCCGGCAGTTTCAACCGAAGAAGTTGCGGAAGCAGTCAGTTTCTGCAAACGGGAAAAGCCTTCCATCAAGCGGCTGAGGCCTTTTTCCGAAGCTTCCAAGGCGGCACTGCTGAAATCAACCGTGCTGCGGTAATGTGCCTGCAAAATAAAGAAACGAACCGTCATCGGACTAAACGGCTGAGTCAGCAAGGCATGATTTCCGGTGAAAAATTCTTCCAGGTTTATGAAATTTCCCAACGATTTTCCCATTTTCTGGCCGTTGATGGTAATCATGTTGTTGTGCATCCAGTATTTCACCGAATCTTTGCCCAAACCGGCTTTGTTCTGGGCAATTTCACACTCGTGGTGCGGAAACATCAAATCCATCCCACCGCCGTGAATATCAAATTCTTCGCCGAGGTATTTGGTTCCCATGGCCGAACATTCGAGGTGCCAACCGGGAAAACCTTCGCTCCAGGGCGATTTCCAATGCATAATATGCTCCGGTGATGCTTTTTTCCACAATGCAAAATCCACGCTGCGGCGTTTTTCGGTTTGTCCATCCAACTCGCGGGTTGCTTCCAGCATATCCTCAATATTCCTGCCGGAAAGTTTACCGTAATTATTTGTTTTGTTGTATTTTTCCACATCAAAATAAACCGAACCTTCGCTTTCGTAAGCAAAACCGGCATCGAAAATTTTCTGAACAAATTCAATTTGTTCGATAATATGTCCCGAAGCGTGCGGTTCAATGCTTGGCGGCAATACGTTCAGCGCTTCCATTGCTTTATGGTAGCGATTGGTGTAATATTGAACCACTTCCATTGGTTCCAGTTGGTCGAGTCGAGCTTTTTTCCCAATTTTATCTTCGCCGCTGTCAGCATCATTTTCCAAATGACCAACATCAGTAATGTTGCGGACATACCGGACTTTGTAACCCAAATGCATCAGATACCGGAAAACGATATCAAATGTGATGGCCGGACGAGCGTGTCCCAAATGCGCATCGCCGTAAACAGTCGGACCACAGACGTACATGCCCACTTTATTGTCGTGGAGCGGAATAAATTGTTCTTTTTTGCGGCTTAATGTGTTGTAAATATAAAGTTTATGTTCCATAATTAAATATTAAACAAATCCTCGTTGTTTTTTCAAAGTTTCGTATGCTTCATTGATCGACCGGAATTTTTCAGTTGCCGATTTCTTCACTTCTTCGCCTAAATCGTTGACCAAATCAGGATGATATTTTTTTGCCATGGTTCGGTAAGCTTTTTTGATTTGCTCGTCAGTTGCCGTAGGTTCTATTTCCAATGATTTATAAGCCCAATCGCGGTCAACTGCTTTCATGTAAGGCGCTTTGAGCGATTCGAAATCAAGTTGGCTGATTCTGAATATGTTGGCAACACGCTGAATAACAGCTAGCTCCGATGCAACTACTTCTCCATCGGCTAATGCAATGGTAAACAACAAATGAACAAGTTCCAACTTGGTGGAATAATTCATATATTGATTAATCTGCATTGCCACCTGCGTTTCATCGATGTCTTGGTCCAGCAGTCCTTTCAGAATTTGCAACGCTTCCAGCGCACCTTGTTCTCCAAAATTGGCTACCAAAAACTTTTTGACTACCGCCAACTCCGATTTATCAACATGTCCGTCTGCTTTCATGACACAAGCCATCATTACGAGCAAACTCATTTTGAAATCGCCTTCTGTGGTGCTGTTTGGTCCCAACACATTTGTCGAAACATTAATTGTCGAATTGTCAAGCATCGACCCGACTGCAAACCCAATTAGCGCGCCAATCGGTCCTCCAAAAGCCCAGCCAAGACCGCCACCAATCCATTTTCCAAAACTTCCCATACCAAATTCAATTGTATAATTTTAGGACGACAAAGATACGAAAAAATGTGCCAATAAGCCAATGTGATATTCGGATAATTTAAAATTCTGAAAGCAACGAATCCAACATTATCAAACAATTATGAAATATAAATTATGATTTATGAATTGAAAAACGTATTTTTGCACTCACATTGGTTCACTAATTCCTGTTCGCGGAAGGTGATTAAAAGGGAATGCCGTGAAAATCGGCAACAGTCCCGCTGCTGTAAACTTCTTAAAACGTTTTGAATACTACTTTTGCCACTGTATCGCCAAAAACGAAACGGGAAGGCGTTCAAAAACGGAAGTAAGTCAGAAGACCTGCCATGTAATACCAGTTTTAAAGCTTTCGAGGACAGAGCTAAAAACCAATCATGCAGCCTTTTGCATTGTTGATTTTTCTTTTCTTGCAAGCTATTGGATAAAACTTTTATCAAATAGATTGTATGCCAACGGTTTCATTTCGACATTTTATTTCTTGTCTGCCACTTTTATTTTGCTGGTCGGGCATTGCTTATGCGGAAGAAACTGACAAGCCGGATTCCGCTAAAATTCATCCCATTCAGGAGGTTACCGTTACCGAAAAATACCTGAATTCGGAAATTCGCTCTACCACACCCCTTCAGATTCTTTCAGCTAAAAACATCGAACAATTGAATGTGCTTCAGGTATCGGATGCGGTGAAGTATTTTTCGGGTGTAACGGTGAAAGATTATGGCGGAATTGGTGGTTTGAAAACCGTTTCGGTGCGAAGTCTGGGCGGAAATCATACAGCGGTGAGTTACGATGGCATCACCTTAACCGACTGCCAGACAGGCCAAATTGATTTGGGGCGGTTTTCTCTCGAAAACGTGGATTTGATTTCACTCAGCAGCGGACAAAGCGATAATATTTTTCAACCTGCACGACTTTTTTCATCGGCTTCGGTGCTGAATATAAAGACTTTAGTTCCTGTCTTTGTTTTTTCAAAAAATATAAACGGCAAAGTTTCCATGAAAACAGGTTCATTTGGCTTGCTTAATCCGGCTTTATTGTTGGAAGGAAAAATAAACAAAAAACTCACAGCTTCAATAGGCGCTGAATGGGTTTCTGCCAATGGTAAATATCCGCC
>CAIYTJ010000470.1 GCA_903929065.1 uncultured Bacteroidales bacterium
CTGCATTGGCACCTTTAAAAACTTGAATGCTTTCAACATCATTTGACGTTAAATATGAAATTTCTTCCATATCCTGAATTTCAACTTCATCTACCAAAAACATGGGATTACCAGTTGCACCACGAATAGAAATTTTATCGCCTGAAATTTGAATCCCTGGAATGGTATATAGCAGATTCAGAATGCTGGTGCTCGGAAATTTTTCCAGTTGTTCTGAAGTTATCTCATTATCAGCCATTCCTGAATAATATTCATCATTGCCGGTGGTCTTTTTGTCTGCTTTAACAGTCACTTCACCCAGATTAATCACACGCATTCCACCTTCATAGTAATACTTTTCTTTACTTTGTTTAAAGTATTCATCCTGTTCCGACGAAGCAATATTGGATTTTAAAGGAGTTGGAATATAAACGGTTGATTCTGGAAAATCATCAGCATCCGGTATGATTTCAACATCAGTGATACTTCCTTTCTTTTTAGCTTTTAGTACAAAAGAAGTACTATCGGGGAATTCAATACCATCAATTAAATATTTACCCAAACTGTCCGTCTTAGCTGTTTTGATCTGGTTTTTATAGGGCGAAATCATTATAACATCAGTCTTTTTGGAAGGTGCATTAAATAAGTTTAACACTTTTCCTGAAAGTGCCTGACCTTCTTCAAGATAAAATTTTGGTTGTTTATAGGAAGCTTTTATAATATCTGCGGTATTAAATCGCCTCCAACCCTGTGTCATCATTAACACATCTGTTCTCTCTCTTGTGATGGTTTTATTATCTACAAAATAAGTTCCTGGTTCTTCAATAAAACCCTTAATATCAGACGTTAATAATAAGTTGCTTATAATATTATCTGCCAACGAATCCTGCTTTACAGTTTGGTTATCGGTAATGCTTATTGAATAATTGCCTTTCAAAGGATTTCCTTGTTGTGAAAGCACTTTTAAATCCAGATTCACGAGTTCCCGCTTTGAATAAACTGGTTTATCGCTTTGCATAGATACCGTTGGAAAATTAAAATTTCGGACAAAACTCAACCGCTCGCAGTAAGTATTTCCAAGCGAATCTATAATTGAAAGTGAAACAATACCAGCAGGAAGCAACGATTCTGAAATTTGACCTTCAAGACTCTTTAATGGTTGTATTACAAATACTTTCCCCCTGGAATGAAGCAATAAATAGAGTGATTTATCCGGGATTTTTGTCTGATTGGTAACTTCATATAAAATTTTTCCTCTGTTATAAACTAAATGAATCACAACACCTTTCGCTTGGGTTTTAGGCAATTCAAATCTTTTTTCAACACCTTTTGCATCTTTTACTAATGCATAATAACTTTCATTGGGTTGCGTTTGAATGGAAAATTTCCCCATTCCTTTATTCATAGTGGACAATTCACAGATTTCTTCATTTTTATCTGTAAAAACCTTCCCTGTCACTTCGACAGACAAACCATCCTTACCAATTGCCTTAAATGCAACCGATTGCAATCCATTATCAAGTAAATTTCCACTCTCAGGAAAGAACTGAACATCATAATCTGACGAAAATTCAGGAAGGAAAATGTTAGTATTGTATTTTTCGTCACGCATCGAAATTTGCAAATTCTTCTGAGAATCATCTTTAGGGTCAATGGCAATTTGCCATTTTATAGTACCGTCTTTAGCGGTTACCAGCGTAAATTTTTTCTTTTTAGCACTATCCCAGTTTTGAACTATTTCAATTTTTTTGCCTGCAATTGGATTACGAACAGCATCGGTAAATGATAAAGTGACTGGTATCATTCCGTCAGCAGCTGTACCGTAGGTTATTTCACTTGAAATACGATCATCAATTTTATTACCAATTAAAATATTTTTAGAAAAGAAAAAATCGGTTCCTACATTTTGCATCCAATAAGTATAGGCTCGTAATGAATAAGTTCCGGTCGGAATTTCAGGTTTTATCTTAATATGACCGGCAAAGCCATACAAATCTTTTTTAATTTTCACCCGATATAAAACCGAATCCATTTTGTCAATCAACTCAACATAAACAAATTGACTCATGGAATTTGGTTCCAATGTAGTTTCATTTACCAGATATGCTTTAAACCAAATTTCTTCACCTGCACTGTAATACGGTTTATCGGTCTGAACATAAACTTTCTCCTGCGGAAAGTTAACCCATTGCTTGATAAATCTGTTAGTTATTACTTCAGAAAAATCAGGATTAATTTTTTTGGGAACAGTAGCAGCCTGAAGAGTTGAAATAACTAGAAAAAGTCCGACTAATAATGAAGTAATTTTGTTTCTCATAAAAATAATACGTTTAATTAATGGCACTAAAATTTGTTGACTGTTGAGATTGATAAGGGTTTAAAACCTTTAGTTACATTAACTCAAAATGAATTTTTCTC
>CAIYTJ010000471.1 GCA_903929065.1 uncultured Bacteroidales bacterium
AAACCTGATAAATAGCAAATTTTGACATGAATGTTGGTTTTGATTAAAATCGTCAGATTATTTATTGAATACGTTGTTTGGTATAAAATTATCAACCTTTTGAATTGTCGTTGTAATTTGTTGATTAGTTTTTGATACCGGAGGAGCTAATAATGCGCCTTTATGAGAAATTTTAAAATTATCAATCCAGATAGTACTTAATGGCGGAACCATTAATCCAGCCTCATTAATCGAATTAGTTGCCTCTATTTCGGACATGTAACAATATACATTATTGATGAAATAATACAGGAAAGTTCCAATTTTGAAGACTTTCAGTTTATTTACTCCACCAGTTAATATACTTGATTTTGTAAGTTCAGTATAAAAACTATACCACGAACGATTTCCCATTTGCATTTTTTGAGTATTGCTGATGGTGAAATATTCAGTCGGATCGGTTGTTCCACCGGTTCCATGTCCAAAAATAATTCCAAATTGATTTGAATTACTTAATGTCGGATATTGAAAAGTCAATTCATAGGAAAAGTCAGTGTTAATGGAAATCGGGGTTTGCAATTGTGCAAAAACCAGAAAATTGCTGTTCACAGTAGATATGAAACGTAATCTGCCGTTATCAAGCGTGATATTAAGCTGGGAACTGCTTTGGTCTAACCACATTGCCTGACTCGTATTGTCAAATGTTTTTTGATAATCAACAGCAAAACCGGTTGTGTCAACAGGTAAAGTCAAACTGGCAAAAGCTGGTTCGGCTGTATTTTCATTAAAAAGCTCATCGAGATAGTATTTACGGCGCACACCCCTGAAATTAATATTCCATGGTCGGTTGTTTACCTTGTTTCCGCCGCACAAAATTGATTTCCAGTCATTATTAGACAATGTAGTGTTTAAATGCGGACGACCCAATAAACCATGACCAAGTTCATGAAAAATCAAATCTTCCTTCATTAAATCAGCTCCGGCACTGTTTGCAATGGCATTCCAGTAAGTTTTATCTATTTCAATACGAATAGGTGTTTCATAATGTGTCAACCCGGCTGTACTGTCTTTCAACGTTGCAAATTCCATAATCAAACCGCTGGTTTGCGGTGTGAGGTTTGTACCCCTTATAGCCCCTTCATTTTCAAATCGTTGAAGATAATCAGCAAATGCCGGATCAATTCTGAATTCATGCGGATCTTTGCAGGATGCTAAAAACAATAGTGCAAAAAACGTAAAAACAAAATAAAAATTTAATCTTGCCATAAGGAATATTTAAAAAAATGCTTACAAAAATAAACAAAAAACTCAAGTAAGTTGTTCTATTGACATTAACAAACTAATATTTAAACAAAATACATAAACTAAATTATGTCGACAACAAAATTCAAAGGAAACGATGTTCATACTAACGGAAAATTACCGGAGATAGGAACACAGGCACCAGATTTCGTACTGGTAAATAATGATTTACAGGAAATTCATTTAAGCGATTACAAAGGTAAGAGAGTATTACTTAATATTTTCCCAAGTCTGGATACTTCAACCTGTGCTGCATCGGTCAGAAGATTCAATAAATGGGTTTCAGAAAAAGAAAATGTAGTAGTTCTCTGTATTTCTAAAGATTTGCCTTTTGCACAAAAACGTTTTTGTGGTGCCGAAGGATTGGAAAATGTAATCACGGCTTCAGATTTCAGGTATAACACTTTTGCAACTGATTATGGAATTTTATTGGTGGATGGTCCATTAAAAGGTTTAATGTCACGTTCAGTTGTGGCTCTTGATGAAAACGGGAAAGTACTTTATACTGAATTGGTTCCTGAAATTACGACTGAACCTAATTATGAAATTACTGTTTTTTAAAATAAAAGTGACTTGTTTAAAAGCAAGTACTTTTTGTGTGAATTAATAAAAAGTTAAACATTAATCGATAGTCTCTCTGAACTGTGAAGTTCGGGGAGATTTTTTATATCAGAGCTTCTTAAGTTTGACGCCTGATAAACTTAGACCTTCCAGCACATTCCCTGCATTTAATTCTTCAAATGCTTTCAACGTAATTAATGCACAGGCTTTTGCATCATCTCCTGCCCTATGGTGATTGAATTTAATATTGTGATATTGACTTACCGTTCCCAACGAGTGGCTTGGCAAATGTTTCCATACTTTTCGGGATAAACTTACGCTGCAAAAATATTCAATCCACGGAGTTGCCAAATCGTAATAACTTAATGCCGAACGCAATACACGCATATCAAAAGCTGCATTGTGTGCAACCAGGTAATTATCATCTATCCATGGTCTCAGTTCACTCCAGAGTTCTTCAAATGTCAATGCTGAGGCTACATCTGCCGACGAAATTCCATGCACTTTTTGATTCCAGTAATTCATGTATGGAAAACAAGCCGGTTTGATTAACCATGATTTAGAATCTATTATGATTCCATCTTCAACTTTTGACAATCCTATTTCGCATGGAAAATCGGCATGTGCTGTTTCAAAATCTATTGCTGTAAATGTCATTGTTAAACTTTATCCATGTTACAAATCAATTTCAAAGATACAGTTTTTCTATAAATTAAGCTGTTTTAAATCATTGTTGCTTTATTATTTACACAATCTAATGTAATTTAACTGATTATTTATCAAAGAAATATGTAAAACCCAGTTAAAACCTGATAAATGAGTTAAATAACCGTCACATACCTTAAACACTTCGATTTGTTCGGCTTTTAATAAGTATCTTTGCACAATTAACATCAAAATGTGCAATATGAATAATTTAAAAATTGGAAATCTAACGGCTCGCATACCCATTATTCAGGGTGGAATGGGTGTTGGAATTTCTTTATCAGGATTAGCGTCTGCTGTTGCAAATGAGGGGGGTGTAGGCGTTATTTCGTGTGCAGGACTTGGTTTGATTTATCGCAATTCTGCGAAAGATTACATGGAAGCCTGTATTATTGGGTTGAAAGAAGAGATTAGAAAAGCAAAAGAAAAATCTTCGGGAGTTATCGGCGTAAATATAATGATGGCTTTGACAAATTTTAGCGATATGGTGAAAACCGCAATTGCTGAAAAAGCCGATGTAATTTTTGCCGGTGCGGGTTTACCAATGGATTTACCTAAATACAGAACCGAAGGTTGTACCACTAAATTAGTTCCAATTGTTTCATCAGCAAGAGCTGCTAAAATAATTTGTGAAAAGTGGAAAACGCTTTATGATTATTTACCTGATTTAGTTGTAGTTGAAGGTCCGAAAGCCGGAGGTCACCTTGGATTTAAAACAACACAAATTGAAGATCCCGATTTCACAATTGAAAAATTGATACCGGAAGTCGTTAGAGAAGTCGCTATTTTTGAAGAAAAATACAATCAGGAAATACCTGTGATTGCTGCCGGTGGAATTTATACCGGTGAAGATATGTACAATATCATGCAATTAGGAGCTAAAGGGGTACAGATATCCAGCCGTTTTGTTACAACTAATGAATGCGATGCCGATATTAAATTCAAAAATTCATATATCAAAGCCGAATTAGATGACGTTGAAATTATTCAAAGTCCGGTTGGTATGCCAGGTCGTGCATTAAAAGGTGAATTTTTGGAAAGAGTAAAATTAGGGTTAACACGCCCAAAATCATGCCCTTACAACTGTCTTCATACCTGCGATTATAAAAAAGTTCCGTATTGCATTATCCTGACTTTGTTTAATGCTTACAAAGGTAAAATGGACAAAGGATACGCTTTTGCAGGAAGCAATGCATATCTGGCTACGAAAATTTCATCGGTAAAAGAAATCGTTGACGATTTACGCTCGCATTTTGAAAATGCCCAAAAACTGGCATTATCGAAACTCTTAAAGAAATAATAAAAAACTGATTCTTTTAGAATAATAAAAAATTGGAGATCGAAACGTTAAGTTTTAATCTCCAATTCTTTTTTAATTAAATAATTCTGACAATTATTTCATTTTATCAGAATAATTGGTTAATATTGCACTTAATTTAATCTGCAACTATATGAAAAGTTTGATTATCAAATACCTACCTGACTTAAATGACATTGATACTGAATCGGCTGCTACTATTCTTGAGGAATCAGCTCAACGCGATGTAATTGAAACCCTCAATTGGCCGAACGAATATCCTTATAAACCAATAACATACTTCAATATTGCACGATCAAAAGACAGTATTTTCATAAAATATTCGGTTCAGGGTAGTATGCTTCGCGCCATTTATTCGAATGATCAGGATCCAGTTCATGAGGATAGTTGCGTGGAATTTTTTTGCATGCCGGTAGGAGCTGATAAATATACCAATTTTGAATTTAATTGTATTGGTACCTGTTCTGCTTCAAGCCGTAAAGGAAGAAATGAAGAAGTTGTGCCTTTTACTGTTGAAGAAATGCAGACAATAAAGCGTTTTCCGACTCTTGGCCGACGTGCTTTCAATGAAATGGAAGGAATGTTTGAGTGGGAACTTACGGTCGTAATTCCATTTAATTTAATGGGAATTGACTCAAAACACTTACCTGAAAAAATGTTTGCAAACTTTTACAAATGTGCCGATGGTACTGACTCCATGCACTTTTTGAGTTGGAATCCCATCAAAACAGATAAACCTGATTTTCACCGCCCCGAGTTTTTTGGAGAACTAATATTTGATTAAAACTTCAAAATATATTCTGAAACCGTCATATTGTCTTCTAATTGGACAACATGACATTTTTATTTAAAAGAACTAAACAAAGTGCCTATTTTAACTGTTATAATGATTAAACGAATAATAATTCATTTATAAAAAACAGTTATGAAAAAAATTAGTCTGGCAATTGTATTTACATTCATTTCATTTTCAACATTTTCACAAACCTGGGTTACTGATCCTGCACATTCACATCTCGGATTTACCATTAAGCATTTAATGATTTCGACTGTTTCCGGTAATTTCAAGCAATTTGAAATTAAAGCAGTTACCACAAAGCCCGATTACAGTGATGCAAAAATTGAAGTAATAGCGCAGATTTTAAGTATTAACACCGATCAGGAACAACGTGACAATCACTTGAGAAGTGCTGACTTTTTCGATGCCAAGCTATTTCCAACGCTCAATTTCAAAAGTACTTCGGTGAAAAACGTGAAAGGAAATGAATATAAACTCTATGGAAATCTGACCATGCACGGCATTACCAAACCGGTTGAACTCGACCTGATTTTTGAAGGAAAAGTTCAAAACCCAATGAATAAAAAGGATATTGCGGTGTTTACCATCAAAGGACTTTTGAAAAGATCTGATTTTGTAATTGGAAGTAAATTTCCTGCCGCAATGGTTGGTGATGAAGTTACTATTAATGCAACGGCTGAGTTAAGTCCTGTGGATTAAATATTTACGTAGTCTAACAAAAAAGGAAGAATCTTCATATTCTTCCTTTTTTGTTAGTTATGATTCGCTATTTTCTTCAGGCTTTCAATCTGATTTTCATTCCCAAAAACCAACAAACGGTCACCCAGACCAATTTTATTTTCAGCTTTCGGATTTACCTGCAACTCACTGGTTGATGAATAAAAACCAATGACTACCAGGTTTGTACGTTGGGGAATGTTCGCTTCGCGGTAGGTTTTGTTTATCAAATCGCTTCCTTCATTGATTTCCACCAGGCCAAATTTATATTCTTTCAACTCTTCTTTTCCACCGGCAAAATCGATAAAACTAAAGAAATCGGTGCTCGTTGTGGCAATTGAAATAATCCGGTCAGTGGCAATATCGATAGGTGAAACAATGAAATCTGCACCGGCTTTTCTGAATTTCTCAGCCGAAGTTGTTTCATTTACACGGGTAATTACTTTTAGTTTTTTATTCAAATCTTTGGCACTTACGGTAACAAAAAGGTTTTCCGCATCGGTTGAAAGTACTGAAATCAGGATTTTAGCACGTTCAACCCCGGCTTGTAAAAGAACCTCATCATTGGTGGCATCATCTTCCAAATGAATAAACTTTTGGCCATAAATTTCTTTCAGTTTCTCACTTCTCTCGGCATTATTCTCAATTACAACCACTTGCAATCCTTTATTTAAAAGATCTTCCAACACACGTTTTCCGGTTTTTCCATAACCACAAACAATATAATGGTCTTTCATGGAATCTAATACTTTGTTCATTTTTCTAAGTTTTAATAATTTAGACAATTCACCTTCAACAAAAAAAGCAGAAATTTTACCAACAGCATAAATACCGACTGTAAAGGCTGAGATAATGATAAATATTGTAAATAATCTGCCGGTTCTGGTTATTGGAACAACATCGCCAAAACCAATGGTACTGAAGGTTGTAGCCATAAAATACAATGATTTTAGCGGACTA
>CAIYTJ010000472.1 GCA_903929065.1 uncultured Bacteroidales bacterium
ATTCTGAAAATTTAAGTTGTAAATTCAAGTAAGAAGTACAAAGTTATTCAAAAATTTTAATTTATGACACAGTTTTTGAAATTGAACTTAGACTAAATGAAAATACAATGGATATTAAACGGCCCGAAACCATTTAATATCCATTGTATAAACGTTTGATTCTGTTAGAATTAGTTGCACCCGCAACCGCAGCTACCAGCCATTTCTTTTTTGTCGTCGCAACCGCAACCTTCTTCACCGCAACCACCTTCTCCACAGTTACTGTCGTCGCAGCCGCAACCGCCGCCGCATCCACAACCGCCGCCCATAAGGGCAGACAATTCTTTTTCAGTTGCTTCACGCACTTCCAGTACAGAACCTTTGAAGTGAAGGTTTTCGCCAGCTAACGGATGGTTTAAATCAACCTTTACATGAGTGTCAGTAATGGTAACAATTTGAGCATTAATGCGGTTTCCTTCGCTGTCCATTAATGGAACTACATTTCCTTCGAAAATCATTTCTTCGTCAAGTTTACCATCAATTTCAAAAATGGCACGATCTAAGTCCAGCACGCTTTCATCGTCGTAAAGTCCGTAACCATCTTCTGCATTAATCAGAAAGTCAAATTTGTCTCCAACCTGCATTCCGAACAGGTTTTCTTCAAATTTGGGTAACATCATTCCAACTCCATATACAAAACTCAATGGTTGCTCGACTGTTGCTTTTTCCATTAATTCTAATTCTCCTTCTTTTTCGCCATCCACGTACAATTCGTATTCTGCCGAAACTGCTTTGTTTGCTGTAATTTTCATTTTTATTTATTTGGTTTTTAAAATTGTTTCTTAATAGTTTTTTCTATAATTGTTTTTGTTAGTAAATTGTTCATTATTTGAAGTTAATACGGGTTAATACCACGTTATAGGAGTTGTGCCATAGCCACTTTGTTTATCATACTTTAAATCCTGAAGCATACTTGCATTAACTCCAATATGAAAATTATAAGATTTAAAAGGACCAAATGGTACAATACTGGCCGACATACTCCAACAATGCAAGCTTCTGTTCACACTCACATTTGTATATGTGAATTGATTGGCTTTAAAATCATAGGTGGTGTTTGCTGAGATTTTCCAGTTGGTTGTTAATGAAATATTGCCTGACATGCTTAAATTATGAGTAAACCCCATGTTGTACTCCAGTTTTTTTAAGTCAGGAATGCCTGTACTTCCATATGATACAGAATAGTTTATGCTTACACTCCAGGGAATTGTAACTTTTTGATATCCGTCCTTATCACTTTTCAAATCTTTTGACTGATCCGGTTTAATTGGTGAGTTTTGATCAATTTTAGTTGGAAGTTTATCATCGGTTGTTCCATCTGCATTTTTTTTCTTAGGAGCTGTTGGCTTTTTTTTAAACGTTTCATTGTTAAGCGTGTAGCTGTATGAAGTGCTTGTGCCAAGAAACATGGGAAAACCTCCATTTGCCCAACGCAATTTATTTACTCTTACCAGAGACTTTCCATTAGAACTTAAATCATACATATATGGATCAAACGAACCGCTTAAACTCAACGTGTAATTTTTTCCTAATTTAATTCGAAGATTTGTGTTGAAAGTTGACCATTGCATGGAATCAGCAGCCATATTATATCCTCCGCTAACAGTAAAATTATCAATTAAACTAACAATATTAAATGGTTTGGTGCCTGTAGTATCTTTATCATTACGGACTTTCATTTCTAAGTTATTACCTAATGAAAAGCCAATACTACCTGATTTTCCAACACCTGGAGCACCGTATAAACTGTTTTCGTAATGTGAGTATTGAACAATTTGATCATGAAGAATTAAGGGATTTGTAACATCTTTAACAGGTTGAACATAAGTACCATAATATCCCCACATCGGTGCGCCAAAATCGGGCTGATAAGTGAAACTGATTGAGGGCTTTAGCACGTGACGAATACGGTCAATTTTATCACCGAAAATAGAACGGATTGGAATGAAAAAGCCGTAAAGAGTTGTCGAAGCAGAAACACCCATGTTAAAATCGTATACTCGATTAAATCCTGAAACTGTATCAGTTTTGACTGTCTTTCGTGAATCATCCCACGATTTATTAATCGAAGTTAAATACCATCGTTCATTGTAATTTATTGATGGTGATATAGATATATATTTAAATAATTCAAAACTTGCACTAATAGGAATGTTGTGTCTAATGCCGTTTTTCCAATCACGTGAAAATGATGAAGTTAATAATTTATTTTCTTTTGTGTTAATGCTGTTGGCTAATGTACCAGTGTATGACATTGAAATCTTTTCGTACCACCGCTCTTTTCCTACTGCATTTTTCCTTTTGAATGGATAAATTCTACTCATTGAAATATTCAAACTCGGAAGAGTCATATCTATTGTTGAATCTTTTGTTCGTTGATTAATAAGCACACTACCAGAGATATTGAATGGGCTATCAGGAAAGCGTTGTGTAAAGGATACACTGGAACTTTTTTGATTTTCTGAATTTAAAGCCGGATTATAATAGCTGTTAATATTACTTCTATTGTAACCACTTGTTGAAAAGTTTACACTCGAAGAAAAATTGAAAAATGGATTTGCTTTCGCATCCTGCGAGTGAGACCATCGGATACTCATGTTATTAGCTTTACTGTAATCCGATAAACCTTGTTCTCCTATAACATCTTCACGATAACTTATGTTAAGGCTACCTCTGAATTTATAGCGTTTAAGATAATTTGTAGTGGCTGAAACAGACCACGTTCCTTTTGTATAAATATCACCACGCAATTCCAAATCCATATAATCGTTTATTGCAAAATAATAGCCACCATTTGTCAATCCAAAACCGCGTGTCAGTTCATCCTGAAACGTTGGCATTAGAATTCCGGAAGAATACTTCTCGGTAAATGGAAAGAACCCAAAAGGCAAAGCAATTGGCAAAGGAACGTCTTCTACAACAAGATAAGCCGGGCCAGCAACTATATAACTTCCGGGTTTTACTTTTCCACGGGTTAAATCAAGATAAAAATCCGGATGGTCGTGATTATCGCAGGTTGTATATTTACCATCAGTCATGCACAAAATGTCATTACTCATTTTCTTTGTTTTATCGCTGATAACATAACCTTCGCCTTGTTTTGTAACAGCCTGACGGATATAGCCTTTCTTTGTACGAAGATTGTAAGTCAGCTCTCTGGAATCATACGCTGTACTACCTTCTGTAAAAACAGGATCGCCGATTCTTTTACCAATGCTGTCCAGTTTTCCTTTAGCAAAAACAGTACTGCTATCCATCTTTACACGGATAAATTCAGATTTTAAATTGATATTTTTGTATTTTATATCTCCTTTGCCATACAGGAATCCGGTTCCATTGCCCAATAAAACCACCGAATCCTGAGCACTGTAAACAATATCTGCGTCAATTTGATTGGACTTGGTTTTTTCAGAAAGGGAGGTTGAATCCTTTTTTACCAGTAAACTATCTGAATTCAGCGGTTTTGAATCAGTTTTAGCAGATACTGTCTTTGCCTGGCTAAACCCGCAAAAAGGTGAAGCTAACCACAAAAATAAGAGCAATAACTTGAATGTTTTGCTGAAATATAATCGGTTACAGATTTGCATCCGGCAGGTTTCTGGATTTCTAAATTAGGACGCAAATTTAATGAAAAAACGCTAGTCTTATTTAGATATATCCTTTTTTTATGAATAATTTCAAAATTTACTCCATTCTTACGCATTAAAAATTAGATAAAAACACTACTTTTGCAGTAAAATATACACCTCTGACTTTTAGGGGTATCGGAACTCATATGCAATTGAAAAAAAAGTATTTAGTTGTTTTATATAACTGTTTATTGATATTCGGACTTTCTGTACCGGTATTTGCATATGCGCAGGATAACAGATTTACAGTGGTGCTCGATGCCGGCCATGGTGGACATGATCCGGGTGCAATGGGATCAATTACTCGAGAAAAAGATATAAATCTTGCTGTAGAGCTTCAGTTAGGAGAAATTATTGAAAAGAATTTCAAAGATGTAAAGGTTGTTTATACCCGCAAAACGGATAAATATCTGACTTTGCAGGAACGTGCCGATGTGGTGAACGACCATCATGCCGATTTATTTATTTGTGTTCACACGAATTCATCACCCGGACCTGCGGCTTATGGTACTGAAAGTTATACATTAGGTTTAGCCAAAACAAAAGCAAATCTTGATGTTGCCATGCGTGAAAACTCGGTAATAACGCTTGAAGAGAATTACAAAACAAAATATCAGGGCTTTGACCCTAATTCTGTTGATTCATACATTATGTTTGAATTTATGCAGGATAAGTATATCGATAAAAGTGTTGATTTCGCATCGACCATCCAAAAACAATTTCATAGCTATTGCAACCGTTCCGACCGGG
>CAIYTJ010000473.1 GCA_903929065.1 uncultured Bacteroidales bacterium
ATACAAACTGTGGTGCGAATTTGTTCCCAATTACGACCAGGACTGAAGACTGCATATGAGCCGATGAAAGGAATCTTTTTCATAGCTGCCATTCCGCTCGCTACTGTCACAAGGTTCTGGTACGGTCAGGAAGAATGTAAAGGGAAAGTGTCCGTATATCGCGGTCCGATACTGTTAACTTATGACGCCAGGTTTAATGAGAAAGATCCGGCACTATTAGCAAAATTAGATATCCCATCATTGACATTTGAGTCTCAAAGATTTAATGATAAGCTGGAACCCTGGGTTTTTGGCGTATTGAAAGATAAGAATAGTGCTAAAGTTGTTGTATGTGATTTTTCCAGTGCAGGCCAAACGGGGAATCAATATCGGTCATGGCTGCCAATTTTAGAGTGAACTGAAACCGTAAAACTCAAAGTGCAGTGGAAAGATAAAACATCTTAATATTAACCGTGCCTTTCATGTCTTTACTATTTACTATCAAAAAGTATTTCCAAAGTTCTCAGAGGTAAAAACATTTTTTGACTATCAGGGAGCAAAATAAATACATGCTTTTTATAAAAATTTTCTGCTTCTTCATCCAATGAATGTTCGTCAGGAAGATAAAAAGACTGTGTCCGGTTATTCACAAGGCACAGTCCAATTTACAGGGGATTTATCCTACAAAAGAAAATTCAGGAGCTCCAATTACCCGCGCTTTTTCCATAGTTTCTTTTAAACTTGGATCATGCATAAATTGCATGGCGCCCTCTTTATTTTCCCAGACAATTTCGACAAGAACCTCATTTGGCTTTTCGATTCCGCCCCGTTTTTTAGCGTGATCACTGGACTTCACCTTTATTGTCAGGAGTCGAATGAGCATTTTTTAATGATCACATGGTCCCCTTACAACGAACCAATAACAATCCACAATCAATAGAGGTTCATTTGATTTCATTCGAATATTGGCTGAAGAGGAGAATTTTTGGATTTCACTGGTTCCCAAACTAGGTTATTACTCTATTTTTGCTCACAAGGATTTATTATTTTTCAACTTTTTCCGAATTTTCTTTTATCCGGAATTCTACAATTACAAAATGCAGGTTTAAATACGACATAATATTTTAATCATTACTTATTTGGATGAATTCATAAAAAATATTTCCATTTATTGGGTTGCAACGTTATATCGGTTATATTTGAGACAAATTATCGCGATTCACTAATAACCTAGCCGGGACAATTTTTTTGGCCGGTGACAAACTATCCGAAATATTAGTTAGCAAGGATAGTAAAATATCAAACTTTTATTTGGTCAGAAAAGCTATCCAAATTAATTATCAAACATATTAGTTCATATGAAACAAGTTTATCTGGCTATTAGCCTTTTTCTGCTTACTTCTTTTGCTGCAATTGCTCAAATTAAAGGTTCACTGGAAGTCTCGAGCTATAGAGGCAAAAATACAAACTATATAAGTGAAGGCTCTAAAGTATATGTTTATGTGAATGGTAAAAAGTACAAGGGTAATTTTAAAGTCCTTTCCGATAAAGCAATTCTCATTAATTCGGACACCATTGTTGTCAGTCAGATTCAGGAATTGTTTGCTAAAACATCTTCAAGTCAACTAGGTGGCTTAGCGCTTGCAATTCCTGGAACCATAATTGGTGGGCTTGGAATTGCTGTCATTGGAACCGGAATAGCTGAAGGTGGTTATGTATTGGTTGGGGCTATAATGATTACTCCAATTGCCGGAATTGCAATCTACGCAGCGATTAAAGGTGTTCAACGTCTTTCGCGGGGTAAAAAGTACTCTTCAGCGAAGTGGAAATACACGATAACCAGCCTTTCCCCAAAGCTCAACTGAAATAGTCACAATAAGAATATCACCAACCGAAATGAAACCGCCGGCTGGCGATTAGCCTCGCTGATCTTCGATTCCATCTGGCATTTAAAAAATAAATTACTAACGCATGAAACTTTCTGTTCTCGATCTGATTGTCTTTATTGTACTAACTGTTGGCAGTATAATTTTTGGTGCCAGCTTCTTCAAAAAAAACAAAACCTCATCACAGTTTACTTCAGGAGGCGGTAAACTACCGGGATGGGTAGTTGGGTTTTCACTGTTTGCAGCCTTCTTGAGCAGCATAAGTTTTTTAGGCCTTCCTGGCAAAGCTTACATGTCGAACTGGAATGCTTTTGTATTTAGTCTCTCCATTCCAGTCGCCGCAGTTTTTTCTATCCGTTTTTTTGTTCCTCTTTACCGGGGACTTGGCAGTATTTCGGCGTATCATTACCTTGAAGTCCGCTTTGGCGCCTGGGCAAGTATTTATGCATCGATATGCTATATTTTAACAAAAGTTATGCACACCGGAGCCATTCTGTTATTGCTTGCTTTACCCTTAAATGCCTTATTTGGCTGGAACATCGAAATAATAATAATTTGTACCGGAATAACGGTGGCACTTTATTCGATGCTGGGTGGTATTCAGGCTGTTATTTGGACCGATGCGATACAGGGTATTATACTTATAATTGGTGCAGTTGTTGCCGCTTTAGTAATAACATTTTCAATGCCCGGAGGGCCGGCACAGATTTTTGACATTGCTTCTGCTAACCATAAATTCAGCCTGGGAAGCTTTGGATCCAGCCTGAAGGATTCAACATTCTGGGTAGTTCTGATGTATGGGTTATTTATGAACCTCCAGAATTTTGGTATCGATCAGAATAATGTACAGCGATATATGACAACCAGCTCAGAAAAAGAGGCAAAATCTTCTGCATTCCTGGGCTATTTCTTATATATTCCATTGTCGATGATTCTCTTCTATATCGGAACAGCACTCTTTGCCTACTACACTGCTCAACCCGACTTGTTGCCGGCCGACCTTTGGGTTGCCGGTGCCGGAGATAAGATCTTTCCCTATTTTATTGCGACTGCACTTCCCGATGGTATCAAGGGACTTTTAATCGCCGCAATCTTTGCAGCCGGAATGAGTAACGTCTCTGCCAATATAAATGGAACTGCCACAATTATCTTAACCGACTACTACAAACGATACTTCAACAAAAGTGCTCATGAAAAATCGTCAATGAAGGTTCTTTATGGTTCCTCAATGGTCGTTGGTTCATTGGGTGTAATTATAGCGTTATCTCTTGTCGGGGTTAAAAGTGTACTGGATGCATGGTGGATGCTCGCCTCCATATTCAGCGGCGGAACGCTTGGATTATTTCTTCTTGGATACCTCTCAAAGAGCGCACGCAATATTGATGCATTTATAGGTGTAATTTTAGGAGTATTGATTATCATCTGGATGAGTTTATCTCCGATCTATTTTACGGAAGGGAATTTGATGGCTTTCAGAAGTCCCTTTCACGAGGATTTGACGGTCGTATTCGGTACAGTTGCAATAACCCTTGTAGGATTTTTCCTTGCAAAATTATTCGCTAAAAAATCAATCCGGAAAGTGTAAAACATTGTATATTGGAGCTTGCCTTCTTCGTTGATCGTTTTTACATTCTTCTTTTTAATTCTTTTTCTAAATTTTGAATACGAATAGATTTATAGGAGGCAGAAAAATTACCCTGCCTTTTCGAA
>CAIYTJ010000474.1 GCA_903929065.1 uncultured Bacteroidales bacterium
ATTTTACTTTTCAAGGGAAAAACCGAAAATGGCGGCAAGTATTTCGCCTGTGTATATAAAGGAGGTGAAAAGGAAATGTACAAGCTAATCGAACAGTATTGTCTGCCCGGTACTCTAAAGGTGATCTGTTCAGGTAAAATGAACAAGACGGAGTATGATTTTGAGATAGTGTACAGAGACACTAATGCAAGAAGCGATGATTACATTTATGATTTTCTACTTGATTTGTGGAAATGGCTTAACGGCAATGATTCAATTAAGCCGAATCAAGAGGAGATTCAAATGTATCTTGACGCTTTCATTTTTGCCAGGAACAGGAAAGGGAATGGATATAAACGCCTAATGGAAATTCTCGTAACAGATTTTTCAAAGTTCGGGTAGGATATTCAAACCAAGGTATCACCCGGCATGTATAGCCATTACATCGTTTTTGTTTAAAACGGAGGTAATTTTACCACTTTTATATTTATCATATGTTGCCGTCGGCAATTGATGATTCCAAAAAGGAAGCACAAGGCCGGATGAGCGGCGGCTACGTAGTAAATTGCCTATATGATATGTATCCGGAGCCTTCGAATGTGCATAAAATGCAAAAAATAGTGCAAATTCACTTTCAGACAAGGATCAAAAACCGGCAAAAGCCTTGCCTAACGTGCAATAGATGATTTTATCGGGTTCACCCCGCGTTAGATTCCAAGTCTAACGCCAAACCTTATAGCCCATTTTCCCGGAAAATGCCTATATTGATATGCTGCTAATTGTAAAGTAAATTATCAACAGCGGATAAGTTGTTTACACAACTTCTAATCTACCTTTGTTTTATGACTGACGTTCATGACAAGGCAACCAGAAGCTACAACATGACCCAAATCAAGGGTAAAAACACCAAGCCTGAGATTCTGGTAAGAAAGTTTTTGTTTTCAAATGGATTCAGATATAGAATACACGACAAAAGACTACCTGGCAAACCCGATATTGTACTCCCAAAATATAAAACTGTAATTTTCATTAACGGTTGCTTCTGGCATGGACATGAAGGATGTAAATATTTTGTTGTTCCAAAGACTAAATCTGACTGGTGGCTTGAGAAAATAAATAAAAATAAAAATAATGATCAGAAAAACTTTCATAATTTGTCATCAATAGGCTGGAATGTCCTATGCATATATGAATGTCAACTAAAAAAAGAAGCAAAAGAAAAAACACTAAATGAGCTTATCGCTAACCTACATTGATCTGTTTGCCGGTGCCGGTGGATTATCCGAAGGATTTATAAAAGAGGGTTTTAAACCAGTAGCACATGTGGAAATGAATCCTGATGCTGCCGACACTATCAAGACACGTATAGCATTTCACTATCTGAAAAAAAAGAAACGACTTGATCAATATTCAGCGTACTTGAAAAATGAAATATCCAGAGATGATTTATGGAATAGTGTCCCAAAAGAATTAATTCATTCCGTTATTAACACTGAAATTTCAAAAAAAACAATTGATGATATTTTCGATAATATAGACAAAAAACTTGAATCTAAAAAAGTTGATGTTATTATTGGAGGGCCACCTTGCCAGGCTTATTCATTAGTTGGAAGAAGCCGTGATCCAAACGGAATGAAAGGTGATAAAAGAAATTTTTTGTTTCGGTTTTATGCAGATTTTCTGATCCGTTACAAACCCAAATTTTTTGTGTTTGAGAATGTTTTAGGATTGCTAACAGCTGGCAGTCAAACTTATTTGAATGAGATGCTTGGATTGTTCAAAGACATTGGATATTCAACAGATTATAAAGTATTGAACTCAGAAGAGTATGGGGTACTCCAAAAACGCAGGAGAGTAATTATAATTGGTAGGAAAGGTAAAACAAATTTCCACTTCCCTGAAATTAAAACGATAGAAAATAATTGGGAGATCAAGAAGGATTTGTTTTATGACCTTCCGTTCCTATACCCGGGGCAGGAAATTAATATTGCCAGCTATAATAAGCCAATTAATGCATACCTGGAATCCACCGCAATAAGAAATGGATTAGATTTCGTAACTCAACATATTTGCCGGAAGCACAATGAACGAGATCTGGAAATATATTCTATTGCAATAGACAAATGGCTAAACCATGGTAAAAGACTTAAATACACTGACTTGCACCATAGTTTGCAAACTCATAAAAATACAGACGTTTTTTTGGACCGATATAAAGTAGTTGATCCTTTGGGGCACTCACATACCATGGTCGCGCACATATCAAAAGACGGGCATTATTATATCTACCCGGATTTAAAACAAGTGCGATCAATATCAGTACGGGAAGCAGCAAGAATCCAATCATTTCCAGATGATTACTTTTTTGAAGGGGGACGGACAGCTGCATTCAAACAAATAGGCAATGCTGTTCCACCCCTAATGGCTCAAGCCATTGCAAAAATAATAACTGACCAAATTTAACATGGCAAACTCTATAGACTATAGTAAATATCAAAAGGCAGATGCTATCCCCGAAGCCTCTTCGATGATTGAAACCTTCCGGGCTATAGGTTACAGCATTGAAGCCGCAATAGCCGATGTAATAGATAATTCTATTTCTGCCGGGGCTAAAAATGTGTGGTTTAATTTTGAATGGAAAGGCGCAGAAACATGGTTATCAGTAAAAGATGACGGTTGTGGGATGAATAGCCAAGAGCTAATTCAAGCTTTGCGACCAGGTAGCAAAAACCCTTTGGCTGACAGACCCTCAAAAGACTTGGGCAGATTTGGATTAGGTCTAAAAACTGCATCTTTTTCACAGTGCAGAAAGCTAACTGCCATTAGTATTAAACATGATTATAAAGCTGTCTTTTGGACATGGGATTTAGACTATGTTAATGAAACAGGGAGGTGGGAGTTAATTAATTACATGCCAGATATTAATTTTCTAACCGAAGTTAATAAACTAAGTACTGGTACTTTAATTGTTTGGAATGACATTGACAGATTAGTTAAAGGGCTACAGACTAACGATAATAGAGCTCTCGATA
>CAIYTJ010000475.1 GCA_903929065.1 uncultured Bacteroidales bacterium
ACAAATATACTACATTTTTGTGATATTACCAAATAAATACGACATTATATTATTCTTATTACTTATAATAAAAAAAAAGTTGTTCAGAGTGCTAATTTGCATCCTGAACAACTCATTATTAATACGTATATAAGATTACCTAATTAAAAGCTTCTTAGAATAAACTGTTCCATCAAGACTTACAAGGCGAATAATATATAATCCAACAGGAAGTTTTGTATTTAATTTATTTTCAATGGCTTCTTTAAGCACCTGAACACCCTGTACATTGTAAACAGTAAGGTTACCGGCTACAGAAGTATTTATTACATTTCCATCAGACCAGATGCAATTTGAAACTTCAAGATTTTGAACAGCCAATAAACCAGCAGTAATAGCAAAACTGGCGGAAGGAGCGGATAATAATGAATTAGAATATACAATTCCATCTCCAATAGCTGCTACTTTATATGTACAAAGACTTGCAGAATCTAATCCCACAACATTATAGCTGCTTGTAGCTTGTCCTGTTACAGTAAAGTTTTTTGCAAGCGGTTTTGCATAGTTCCAAACTGATACAATATATCCTGTAGCATTAGGAACAGGAGTCCAACTTGCTGTGAAAGCACCCGGATTAATACCTGTTGCCGCGCCAATTTCGGTTGGAGCTGGAAGATCAGTTGTTGTAGGAAGTGTTGGACGTAGAATAATTTGACTAACGTTCATGGAAGTTGTTCCATTATTTCTTAACCTGAAAGTAGAAGGTGCCGTACGAGAAAGATTTTCGATATAGGTTGCTTCTAATTTATTGGTTGTGTATGTGTTAATCGGATTCCAGGTTGTTCCATCTGCGCTAAGTTCTTCAAGAGCAATTACTTTGGCATCACTACCTGAATAAGCATGAAATTCAATTTGAGCCAAACTGTTAATGGTTGGGAAAATAATATCTGCTGTTGTAAGTTTATCAAAGCTTATAACATTAACATGTGTTTCACCTTTTACTCCGGTTTGCACATTAGCATAAGATACTGCTTTTTCAAACGTAAAACCAGCGGCTTTCCAGGTTGGATAATATCCTGATAAAGGTAAGTTAGTACTTGGTGTTGGTATCGGATTACCCCAAATGGCAACCTGAGAAAAATCAGTCGTCGCAGAAGTAATGTTTTGAGATAATGTATTACAACTGATTGTCCCAGATGGAGTTGAATCTAAAATACCTGAACCATTCCCTTTAGCAACAACTTTATAATTATACGTAGTTCCCATTTGCAGTTGAGTGAAGGCATAACTTGTAACATTACCTCCCGTTACATTGATGGTAGCCACCTGAGTAGTATTCAACAATAAATAGATGTCATACCCTGTTGCAGAAGAAACTGAACTCCAGTTGGCGGTGAATCCAGAAGTTGAAATGTTTGTTGCTGCTGCTGCAGTTGGGGCGGTTAAGCCTAAAGTTGTTACTACTGTTGAACTACTGCTCGGGGCAGAGTTTGCAAAGGTTATTTTATCTGCAACTGCTGTAACCTGATAAGTATAAGCTGTGTTAGAAGATAATCCGGGAATAGTTAAACTTGAAGTTGACTGTCCTGTTGCATTTACTGTTTTAAGCAATGTGCTTCCGGCATAAACTGCAACATCATAACTTATTGCATTCGCCACCGGTGTCCAGTTAGCAGTAAAACTATTGTTTGTCACACTCGAAGCTGCATTTGCGGTAGGAGAAGATAGTGCCGGTACCTGTTTTCCAACTGCTGCTGCCCAACTGCTTGAAATACGAACTCCACTTACCATGAATTTTGATACACTGGCACCATTAACCCTGAATCTAAATCCATCAATCGGAGCTGAAACTGTTTTAGCACCAGGTCCTCCATTATTATCAATTACATCAGCTGTTGGTTCGGTTGCTGATCCAATAACCGGATTGACAAACAACGAAGCGGTAGAATTTGACCAGTCATATTTTACAACAAGCAAAAATGTCTGGTTTATGTCAGTGTATTCAGTTGTAGCCCATTTATAGTCTGCACTTGAAGAACTGGCTCGTGTAGTTGCAAAGCGAAAATTAGTTGTTGTAATTGTACCTTTACCAATCAAAACTTTTGGTCCGTTACTTCCTGCAATGGACAAACACATTATTTCTGAATTTGCTTGTGCTTGAGCTACTCCTGGTTTAAATAAAAGCGACATATAAATGACACCTGAAGAAACAGGACTAATGCTTTTTACCAGTTTATAATCAGTTGCACCTGATGTGTAGTTTGATGTAACTAATTTACCAACACTGGATAAAGCATACATACCATTTCCATCTCCATAAGATAGTGGATCAGAAGATAAATCACCAATTGTTCCAACAACAGCTGTTGTATAATTCAATGCTGTCCAGCTTGGCTCAGTTGTCAGACTCGCACCTGAATAATTGAATGATTCATCCATAATAACTTGTGCAGAAGCAAATAAAGCAACAGTACACATTAAAATGACTAAAGTAATTTTTTTCATAAGAATTTGTTTTATAGTTTATTTATAGAATATCAATTAATTTGTTGTTAAATAAGTTTATTTT
The DNA here is from genome assembly GCA_903929065.1 of uncultured Bacteroidales bacterium. Lineage (GTDB taxonomy): Bacteria > Bacteroidota > Bacteroidia > Bacteroidales > Paludibacteraceae > Paludibacter. Next base: position 2,549 of record CAIYTJ010000475.1, read on the forward strand.
TTGGTCGACCAGATATTTGGTTGACCAAAAGTAATGCGGTATTTCAGAATAAAAAAATATTTAAGGCGTTTTTTTTCAAAAAATGCTGTAAAACATGTTTTTAATGTGACTTTTTAATTATTAATGACCGTTTATCCTATACTTAACAAAAATACTTGCAATGACAATCTTTTATTGTAATTAATTTAAAATCAGTAGAAGTATAAAAAATCGCCGTAAAAGTATTCGAACTTTTACGGCGACTTCAATTGTAAGAATATGATCACTACATCTTAAACGATACAATAATTTCTTTTATATTTTTATCCCGATTGAAAACAGCCTGACTTTGAACAGCGTTTAGCAAATATCCGGTTGTTTGTTCGTTCTTTCCATCCATATAGTTGATTTCAATGCCTTCTTTTCCATCCATTCTATATTCAAACGGAACTGAACAATAGGTAAATTTCAACTTTGGCTTTTCTGTGATTGATTCAATAAATTCATTGGCTTTCAACATTGAGCTATTGATTTTTATACAGCCATTTTCAAGCTGAACACCTAATTCGAAGAAACGATTGAGAATATCTTCCTTAACCTGACCTGTCATGCCCGGTTGTTGAACGCCGGCCATCATGGGCGTATGCGAATAAGCATCGAATGGGAATGAACCATATTCTGTCGGAGTTTTGTGCGCTCCAATACCGGCTTTTACATCATCGTAATGTTTCACCAACCGTTTAATGATTTCCGAAGTGGCTCCATTTTCACTGGCTGATTTGATGTTTTCGCCTATTGCCAGCAGCAATTTGGAAACCATATGCCAGTAAATACTGCCCAATCCTTCGTATTTGTAGAATGTCCCCGAACGTCCGGTAAACGATTGATGATCGAAAATGGCTTCATATACTTCTTCAATGGCTTTTTTATCAGCTGCTGTAACTTCAAAGCCGGTCAGTTTTTCCAGTCCTTTATCTAAGAATCCTACATTATTGAAATCGGCATTAAAATGGAATTCGCCTTTTTTGTCTTTCGAAATTATGCTGGTATTTCCGGCATTTACCAGGTCATGCAGCAGTTTTATCCGCTTCACATCTTCTTTCTTAATGTTGTTTTTATCCAGGAATAAAGGCAACGTTTTGTTTGGATATAAAATATAACTTTTTTGATCGGGACGATACAACGAGCTATTTCTCAAAGCATCAAGCAAGTCGACCGCTTCCATTGGCGTTAATTTGCCGGAAGTAAGAACGGCAACCTGTCCTTCAAGCATTTCGTATAAATGTCGGATTGCCACAGTATCGTCGGTAAAACTAACCAGATTATAGGCGTGATACATGTTGTCGGCACGTTTGTTTACGGCAATTGACTGATCGACATACGAAAGAGTAAGCCTGAAAAACTGATCCAAATCAGCTTTCGAAATTGTTTTTTTCTCATCCGAAAATCCGGCATAAACCGCATCACGATAAGCATTTCCGGCTTTGCCTAATTCATTGGCTATGCTACGACGTTGTTTATTGTCAAATCCACCATCAAGTATCTTTTCAAAATGTGTGAAAGCAGTTGAAATTCTATTGAAAAAGCCAACCATTTCTTTTGAAACCGGAAAATTGTCTTCGTTTGACTGTTGGTACAATTCCTGAATGAAAGCCACAAAGCGACGGATATAATACAAAGTTACCATCGACGCACCGGTTCCTACCAATGCATTGTTGGCATCGTTCCATTCGGGACGCAAGGTATTCATCCAAATTCCGGCTTCCGGAATAAAGTTGCTTAGCTTTGCCAATAAGGTGGCCAGTATTTTTTCGGTGAAAGTCACCAGTTTTACTTCGTTGTTTGAATTCAGCATCAATCGGGCATCAGAACCATAGGATTTTTCTAGTTTTTCGATGGAATGATGCAGCTGTGCATCAAAACGAATTGAATTCTTCGGATTTGCAACAATTTCTTCGTAACTTTTCAGACGATATGGAATATTGGCATAGGCAAACATTTCCTTGTTTAGCCATGATTGAAGGCTTTCGGGATAATAATTACGCGAAACTTCCACCAATTTTAATAAATAAATAATCTGATGATCGCCCCAATATCCAATGTTCGACCATGGATTTTCGGGTTCAATTACTTCCCAGTCAATTCCTTCGTTGGTGATTTTATACGGGTTGTAACCATCGGCCGTAGTGGCATTCAAAAATTTGGCAATAATGCCATTGATATATCCCGGAAATGATAATGAAAGCGCTTCCCAGTTTTGGAAAATATCGCGCCAGTTGCCCTGATACGAAAGAAGCTTTTTGCCTGCATCGTCTTTTACTACAATGTTGAACGAATTCCACGGGCGACTTGGATCACCGTGACGGCGGCCAAATGTAATCGGCAGGTATTCCTGGAATAACCGGTATAAATTAGGATCGTTTTGTTCGTGAACCAATTTATCCAACTCCTGATAATCCATCGATTCAGGAAGTTTTGCCAGAAAACCGGCATGAATTTCAGCTATCTTTGTATTGAAAATCTGAAGATGTTTTTTGAAATCGGCAGCGTAAATGGTGTAGTTATCGCAGTAAATACCACCACGCATGGTGTTGAAAAGCACATTGGAGAAATGACGAGCCATACCATTTTCGTCGGCTGTTTCCTGAATTCCATCTGCTTCGGCCACAATTGCTTTCAACGCTTTTGTTCCGGCAGCGATATTCTCTTCGATAACCTCTGAAATATCTTTTGTATGCTGAATTTGTTCCAACAGATTGTTTACACGAGTTGCATCCAAGCTGGTTTCGGCAATTAAATACCATGTTTTTGAAGTTTTAGCTTCTAATTTTAAATCCGCACAAACAAAATAGGCACCACGCACTCCTTTTGCTTCCGTTTCCGAAACTATTTTTTTGCCACTTCTGAATGCATCCAATTGGGCGGAGCTTAGAAGGAAAGAAGCGTTATCAATACCTGTGCTCCAAATGGTATTTGCCCGAAGCGATTCGCTTGGTTCTGCCCGGTCAACTAAAATAGCTTCCATGCGAAATAGTGCCAGCGACGAATTTTCAACTAATTCTGTTTTTTTATATCCATCAACAAGTGTTGAGAATGTATTTTGAGTGAATTTGTCGATCCCTGAAGGTAAAACATTTTGAACACCATCAACAATATATAGTTCAACCGCCTCATCATTATCGTTTGTAATCCAGCTTTTCTTCACCCAACCAAAATCGTCGGCATTCATCCATGCATAATTGAATGTCAAACCCAACTCAACGTTTTTTTCGGAAAAAATCAGTTTGTTGCCAATGGTACTTTTAGCAATAGAGCGCTCCAGCTTATAAACACCTTTATTTCTATCGGAAAATGGTTCCCACAAATACTGTTTTCCGTTTTTTTGAACATGAAGAATGGTTTTACTACCCGTCATTTCAGCCGATTCATTGATTTTATCGTCGGTATAATATGGAAATAGTGCCTGATCCGGATTCTTACGACCTGCCGTTAAACCGCCTGTGCTCGAAATATACATCCAATGATTTGAATCACTCGCAATACTGATAAAGAAGGGCAACATTGAGTCGTAATTCTTAATCTGATAGTATTTTTCATCACCAAGCTCGACAAATTGTCCTTTCACTTCCTGCTTGTCTGAGATAATCGGATTGTTTCCTATAAATAAGTTATTCATAAATAATGGCTCCTAGCCCCTAAAGGGGAACTTAATTAGTATTTTGTTTTAATTTTCAATGTGTCCACACCCATCTTATTCCCCTTTAGGGGTTAGGGGTTCTTTTCTTCTTTCATCCAAATCCACTTTCATTTGGTCGGTTGTCTTTTTGTCAATCTTGTAGAAAATCATGAAAATAGCACATGACATATACAAAACGCCCGGAATAACCGAAACCAACAGTTTTATTCCGGTAATTGCCGATGGAGATTGAACCGAGTTTGCAACAAAATGAGTAAGTGTCAGAATCCAACCGGCAATGGCTGCTCCAATGCCCCAACCGGCTTTTTGAGCAAAAACCGCCGCAGAAAAATACAAGCCTGTAGCTCGTCGACCGGTTTTCCATTCGCCATAATCAGCTGAATCGGCAATCA
>CAIYTJ010000476.1 GCA_903929065.1 uncultured Bacteroidales bacterium
GTATACTCAATATCAAGCATTTTAGTGCCTGCTCGCTCCGAATAAGTAAAAACATGAAGCTGAGAAATATCTAATGAATCAATAAACTCACAGGATTGAGCAAATAATACATCTGTTTCGCCACGAACCCCTACAATGACATCCACTCCAATAAATGCATTTGGCATTAATCGTTTGATTGTTTGTACTTTATGCTCAAAAAGTTCCCGATTATATTTTCGTTTCATAATCTGCAACACTTCATTGGTTCCGGATTGCAATGGAATATGAAAATGGGGCATAAAATGCTTGCTGGTTGAAATAAACTGAATTAGTTCATCTGTCAGCAAATTTGGCTCAATGGACGAAATGCGAAAACGGATTTCGTCGGGCAAATTATCTAATTCTTTTACTAAATCAACGAAATTTTCGCCGGTTGATTTGCCGAAATCACCGATATTTACACCGGTAAGTACAATTTCTTTTGCACCGTTTGTAATCGCTTGTTTTACTGCTTGTAAGGTTTCAGCAATATTGGCATTTCTGCTTCTGCCACGGGCAAAAGGGATGGTGCAATAAGTACAGAAATAATCGCAACCATCCTGAATTTTTAGAAAAAAACGCGTACGGTCATCTTGTGAAGTTGACGGTTTGAATTCGTTGATTTTATTGATTTCAGAACGATGAATTTTGCCTTTTTGATTCCAGTCAAGTTTATCAATATATTCTAAAATATTGAATTTTTCATTTGCACCTAATACCAGGTCAACACCTTCTATTGAAGCAATTTCTTGAGGTTTTAACTGCGCATAACAACCTGTAACAATCATCAGTGCATCAGGATGTTGACGATGCAGACGATTGATTGCCTGACGGCATTTATGATCGGCAGTATCAGTAACAGAACAGGTATTGATGATGCAAACATCGGCTTGCTCGCCTGCCTTAACTTTTGTAAATCCTTCGTCGCTCAACTGTTTGCCAATTGCAGAAGTTTCTGCAAAATTCAATTTACAGCCAAGCGTATGAAAAACCACTTTTTTATTGTTGAAAATGCTGTCATCAATCATTTTAGAATTCCCTTTTTTCAAGGTGCAAAGGTACAAAAAATACTTTATTGGAGCAGATTAATAAAAATCCAGCTTTAGAACAAGAATTCAATTTAGATTGATGATACAATAAACATTGCAAGCTTTAAAAAAATGCTTACTTTTGCATTGATTTAATTCAAATTTTAGTTTCAAAAACATTTATAGACACCCCCCTATGGAATATAATACCGTTATCAAACCCAAAAACAAGCTTTTCGAAGTTGACTTTAAAGAAATTTGGGATTATCGCGATTTGTTTTCATTGTTTGTGAAGCGAGATATTATAACACAATATAAACAAACTATACTTGGTCCGGCCTGGTTTTTCATACAACCTGCAATTACAACAATTATGTATATGATTGTTTTTGGTGGTATTGCAGGTATTCCAACCGATGGTTTGCCTCAACCGATGTTTTACATGGCCGGAATTGTTTGCTGGCAATATTTTGCCGATTGTCTTAACAAAACATCTTCAACATTTACCACAAATCAGGCTATTTTTGGAAAAGTATATTTTCCACGAATGATTGTACCACTTTCCACGGTGGCATCGGGTTTGGTGCGAATGGGAATTCAATTTTTGCTATTTATTGCGGTTTATATTTATTACTTAATTCTGGGTGTGCATGTTGCGCCAAATATCTATATTTTACTTTTACCGCTGATAATTATTATGTTAGCCGGATTGTCACTTGGTTTTGGAATTATCATTTCGTCGATGACAACAAAATACCGCGACCTGACTATACTTTTTACATTTATTGTACAGCTTTGGATGTACGCAACACCAATTATTTATCCGTTGAGCACCATGTCGCCTAAACGTCAATGGATTATGGCACTAAATCCGGTTACTTCACTTGTTGAAACGTTTAAATATGGAACAATGGGAGTTGGTACTTTCAGCTGGGGACAATTAGGATATAGCTTTGGTTTTATGATTGTTTTGCTGGGAATTGGAATTGTAGTGTTTAATAAAGTTCAACGTTCATTCATGGATACAGTTTAAATAAACAGATATCACAGATTAATAATGATTTACACAGATAAAGAGTTATGGATGAATTTTTATTTAAAGATGAAGGTTATAAAATAATTGGATGTTTTTATGCTGTGTATAATTCATTGGGTCATGGATTTTTAGAATCTGTTTATAAAGAAGCACTTGCAAAAGAATTTGAAAAGAATAATATTCCATTTGTAAGAGAAAACAAAATTGAAGTTTATTATCAAGAAGAAAAACTTAATAAGTATTTTAAAGCGGATTTTATATGTTTTAATGAAATAATTATTGAAGTTAAAGCAGAAAAGCTGTTGCCAAAGTCAGCGAATGATCAGGTTATAAATTATCTAAAAGCAACCAATTTTAAATTAGCTTATCTCGTAAATTTCGGAGGTGATAAATTATTTTTCAAACGTTTGATAAATTATACAAACCAATCTGTGTAATCTTTTATAAATCAGTGTAATTCATAAGCTATGCGTTATATTTATATTTTTGCCACGCTTTTTTTTACCGTTTACGGACAAATGATTCTTAAATGGAGAATCCTTAAACTTAATTGGAGTATGCCACATACCAGTATTTGGGATATGGTGGTTTCATACACTAAATTTTTGTTGGATCCATTTATTTTTTCGGGTTTTTTGTCAGCTTTTGTTGCTTCAGTTTGTTGGTCGATGGCCATGACAAAGTTCCAAATCACTGAAGCATATCCGTTTATGAGTCTGGCACCGGCGATTGTTTTTTTATTAGGAGTTTGGCTGTTGGGTGAAACGTTTACAATTGGAAAAGTGATTGGTTTAGTGTTGATTATAATAGGTTTGATTGTTACCGTTCGTTTTTGATAATGAAGAAATTAGCCATAATCGGAGCAAGTTATTTGCAATTGCCACTGGTGCAAAAAGCAAAGGAAATGGGAATCGAAACGCATTGTTTTGCGTGGGAAGATGGCGCAGTTTGTAAAGAAATTGCCGATTTTTTCTATCCAGTTTCAATTTTGGAGAAAGAACAGATTCTTGAAGTTTGCGAACAAATTGATATTGACGGAATTACCAGCATTGCTTCGGATGCAGCTGTGCCAACAGTTAGTTATGTGGCTGAAAAAATGGCATTGACAGGAAATGATTTTAAGGATTCAATTGCTTCGACCGATAAATTCCAGATGCGTAAACGGTTTTCAGAGTTTTCTGTTACTTCGCCAAAATATTGCTTTGCCGAATCGGATTATTCTATAGACGATTTTCGTTTTCCGGTTATTGTAAAGCCAACAGATAGGTCCGGAAGTCGTGGAGTGAAGAAGATTGAAAATCCCGGAGATGTTCAGGTTGCAGTTCAACGCGCTAAAAATGAATCGTTTGCACATAAAGCAATTATTGAAGAATACATTTCAGGATCGGAAGTAAGTGTTGAAAGTATTTCCTGGAATGGAAAGCATTATATTCTCGCTATTACGGATAAAGTTACAACCGAAGAACCTTATTTTGTTGAATTACAGCATCATCAACCAAGCAATTTGTCGTCAGAAATTCAGGAAAAGATTAGAGTTGAGACATTAAAAGCGCTTTCTGCATTAAATATTAAATACGGTGCAAGCCATTCGGAATTCAAAATTACTTCATCCGGCGAAGTTTTTGTTATTGAAGTAGGAGCGAGAATGGGCGGTGATTTTATCGGCTCGCATTTGGTGAAATTGTCAACCGGTTATGATTTTGTGAAGGCAGTGATTGATATTGCTTTGGGCGATTTTGAAGAACCGAAAATAAATGAAAGTAAGTTTTCGGGCGTTTATTTTTTATGCAAGGAAACGGAGTATTTATTGCCGGTTATTCTGCATTCAGAAGATTACAAGGAGATTGTTGAAGCTGAAATAACTGATATTGAGCTTCGTAATATACAATGTAGCGCCGACAGAAGCGGATATTTTATTTATCAGTCCGAAAAACGATTTAAAATATGAACAATCCACATTTATCCATTGTAACCACTTTATATAAATCAGAGCGGTTTTTAGACTCATTTGTAGCTCAATGTCAGTCGGCAATGGCTGAAATTAAATGTGATAGTTACGAAATAGTATTCGTCAATGATGGTTCGCCCGATAATTCGTTGGATAAAGTATTGAAAATCAAAGAAAAGAACAATCATATTGTGGCAGTCGATTTGTCACGCAATTTTGGCCATCATTATGCCATCATGGCTGGTTTGAATAATGCTTCTGGTGATTATATTTTTCTGATTGATTGCGATTTAGAAGTTCCTCCGACACAAATCCCGACTTTTTACACTAAATTTATGTCGACAGAAAGTTGCGATGTGGTTTTCGGTGTGCAGGAAGTTCGCAAAGGTTCGTTTATTGAGCGCATTATTGGCGGATTGTTTTACAATTTTTTTAATAGTCTGACTGATACCCGAATACCGGAGAATTTGCTGACCGAACGTTTAATGAGCCGACGGTATGTGGATGAACTAATAAAAATGGGCGATAAAAATATA
>CAIYTJ010000477.1 GCA_903929065.1 uncultured Bacteroidales bacterium
ATGCACCATCTAACTCTTGCAATTTCTCTTTGAGTTTACTGATTTTATCCTCGTTTCTTTTTCCATCGGTTTTAAAAAGTTCTCCTGCTATGGGAGAAGTGCCATTGTATCTTCCAAAATAGATTGCATTGCCCCTTCCATTTTTACTCAGCCATTCTCTTGCATCATCGGAATCAAGGGCTTTTCTCAACCTGCTCATTTGGTCTTCCACCAAGGCATTCATTGGGTATAAAATCAATGCTCTCACCCCTGCTTTTCTGATATCATGACTTCTTTGACTTGCCGCTGGGCTTAAATTTTGTATTGCTGGATCAACAATATTTTTTGGTGTTAATCCAATCGCATCTTTCCACCAGGTATCTACACTTAGTGATTTCGGGTTAATATTTTGCCAATGTGTAAATTCTTTTGAGAGCTGAGCAAATAAAGGAAGTAAAAAAGACTCTGTCTTTCCCGAACCTGTTCCAGATGTAATAATGCAATTATTTCCTGCCAATGCTTCTTTGAGCATTTCGGTTTGATGTTTATGCATTTTGATATTTGCAGGAAACAAACCGGTTTTTACGAGTCCTTTGAAGATTTTTTCCTCATCATCGCTTAAAGCATTTCCCAAATCCTCGAGGTTTAGATCATCAATTGTTTTTTCGCTTGATATATAGTCTGGTAGAGGTTCAATCCATGGTTTGCGATAAAGAACCTTGTCGAAATTGAGTAAATCATTGCGCTCATTCTCAACCCCCCGAAATTTTGTTCCGAATGCAGTTTCAACATACCTGATGAAATTATCCTTAATAATTTCAAAGGAACCAATTGGATCTTTCATGATGTAATATTTGCTTTATCAATGTTCATGTCTAAAATAAACCGGAAAAAATTCTCGAAAAGATGCGGAGAGTTTTGCTTATAAACATTATACCATTTCTTTCGACTACCTGTTAAATTCAGTTCTATAAAGTCTGGGGCTTCGCCACTCGATTGCATTATTAGTCTTGAGATCGCTTTCGGTAAGGGAAGTGAAGCCGGAATAAACAATGTACTTGAGTTAATAAAAAACTCTTGTGGATTAGACAGATAGAGGCCGCCAGTTATCCTGATTTTTTCAGACGACCGGTTAATGAATAAATATTTCCCCCAATTTTTATCAACGGTGTAATACGATTGTTTAATCCACAATCCATATTCGGGAATATAGCTTGGGATGCATTCTGTAAGTGAATATTCTTTCCCATATCCAATTGACGACTCAAACTTTAAAGTGTCTTTTAAAAATACTTTTTTCTGTAAGCCAAATTTTTCCCATGATTCAGAACTCCCTTTTCCAATAATAAATTCTTCATATTCTTGCATTGAAGGAAGAAAGCTTTTAAGCTTCAAAAGGTACCATTTGTCATAGTCAAGGTGAAAGTTTCTAGCAAGGTTGTCAAATTCTTTTTCGTCGTTGGTTTCAAAAATAATTGAATCAGGTATGAGCATTAAACGGTTTTTCTCACTTTGGCTTTTCAATGTTAGAGAAATTCTTTCATTGCTGCCCGAGCAATAGTTTATCATTTGATTGATTAGCTTTTCATCTCTCCCGCCAATTAACAATGCTTTTTTCCCTTCTGTGCTTGGAATTGCAATCAGTTTAGCTGGCAGAGTAAATATTTTTCCCGTCTCATAATTGTAGTCAACATAGCCGAGATAATCTAAGAGGTAAATTGAAGACTTTTTTCTTTCTTGAACCCTAAATTGTTCTCCCGTAAAGGAACTATGTAATACTGTTTCAAAAGCTTCATTGTATTCGGTTATTCCGCAATTTTTTACTGCCACCAACCATTTCAACAAACTGTTGTCTTTGAACTTTAATCCTATTTCTTGTCTAATATTTGATTTGATATTTGAATTAAACGATTGTCCATCAACTATGGCATTTATTGTACCTGAATGGTGGATGAGATTCCCCTGTATAAATTCAGATGTGCTGTCAATTGTAATATTGTATTTATTTCTCTTCGGTAAGAACTCGTTACTTAATTCCCTGAAAGATGCCTCGCCAATTTTATATGTTTGCCTGTATCCTTCTATAGATTCATTTTCTATTTGAATAAAGAAATTGGAGTTTTGTGATAAATTTTCTGGCAGTAGCCACACAGCACCCAAGCTTGGATGTTTATCTAAGTTAATTTTCTCTGCACTCCCCTCATATTGCAGGTAAACAGATTCTTCCCCATCCGCATTTGCAATTTCAATTTCCGGCAATAACTCGTTCAAATATGTCCGGTAACCAATCTTTAGTCCTGTCCCAGCTCGTAAGAATATTTTCTTGTATGTAGAAACTTTTAATTGTTGAAACAGGTTGTGGCTAATTTTGGGGTTCCTAAACCAGAATAGTGAAAATCCTGAAGGAAGATTTGAAATAGAGCTTGCAATTTTAAATTCACCACAACATTTCTCAATCCATTCTTTTATTGAATTACTTATGTCATGCTTGCATAATAAGTACATTCCTTCAACTCTCGACAGAGATTCCGTTTCAATCCAAAAATCATTTCCAAGTTGGTAATAGCCACCACGAATAAATAACCGGATGCATTTTGATTCAAATTTTGCAATCCACTTATTCCCGGTATCTTTCAGTTCAAAAAAATCCTTAAATGGCCGTTTTAAAGTTCTCGACCACTCTTCATTTTCATAAATATCTTCAAACTCGTCAAGTTTTAGTTCAGGTGGGGGTTCAGATGAATACTTGGCCCGATATGAAAAATCAATTTCTCCATCCTCCGTTATTTTAAATTGTAGTTTGAGAGGAACTACTGTGTTTTTTCTTATGTTTTTTTCTATGCCATCCTTTAGTACGATTTCATTCTCTTCTCCGGCCCACTCGTTGAACTCTTTCTTAACTGTTTCAATTATTGACTGACCTATCTCGTCTTTGTTTCCTTTCTTAATTAGATCAATAGGTATAGGCACTTAGGTCGCAATATCAATCCTTTGATAACAAGCGTATTGGATCATTTTTGACCATTCTTTTTATAAGGGTATCAAAGATTACTCCCATTTTTTGTCTTCTGTTATATCTAAAGTGATATTCATCCA
>CAIYTJ010000478.1 GCA_903929065.1 uncultured Bacteroidales bacterium
AAGACCGTCCACAAGTTGTATTGAAAATCAACGAGTTAACACGAAAAGGAATATATCCTAAAAACCTGTTTAAATGATTTATTTGTTGATAGGATAGCAGGTATTTGAAAATTAGATAATTGGAAATTAAAATATTATGGCAAAAATTTTAGTAACGGGTGGAGCTGGTTATATTGGTTCGCACACTGTTGTTGAATTACAGAAAGTAGGCTTTGAAGTTGTTATTGTTGACAATCTTTCCAACTCGAACATTGAAGTGCTGAGTGGTATCGAAAAAATTACGGGCATACGTCCGGCATTCGAGAATATTGATTGTGTTGATTATGTGAGTATGGATCGGATGTTTGATAAATATCAGAATATTTCTGCAATCATTCATTTTGCAGCTTCGAAAGCAGTTGGTGAGTCGGTTGAGAAACCGCTTTTGTATTACCGCAACAATTTGGTTTCGCTTATTAATCTGTTGCAATTAATGCCGATTCATAAAATCAACAATATTGTATTTTCTTCATCATGCACAGTATATGGTCAACCTGACATTTTACCTGTAACGGAAGATGCTCCTATTAAAACAGCCCTTTCACCTTATGGCAATACAAAACAAATTTGTGAGGAAATAATATGTGACACAATTCATACAAATCCTTGTTATAAAAGCATTATACTTCGTTATTTCAACCCAATCGGAGCACATCCATCGGCAGAAATCGGAGAATTACCAAATGGTGTGCCCAATAATTTATTACCATTTGTAACACAAACTGCCATTGGTCTACGCAAGCAGCTTAATGTATTCGGGAATGATTATGATACGCCTGATGGTTCTTGTATCCGCGATTATATCCATGTGGTTGATTTGGCAAAAGCACATGTTATTGCCGTTCAACGAATGTTGAATCAACGGACAAAATCGGACGTTGAAACATTTAATCTTGGTACTGGACGCGGATTATCTGTTTTAGAAGTTATTGAAACATTTGAAAAAGTAAACGGTGTGAAAGTTCCCTATCGCATTGTTGACCGACGTGAAGGCGATATTGAAAAGGTATGGGCCGATCCAACTTATGCCAATGAAGTGTTAGGATGGACGGCAGTGGAAACAGTTGAAGAAACACTCCGAAGTGCCTGGGCATGGGAATTAAATTTAGCCGAACGGGCAAAAGCCGAATAATATTAAATTAATAAAGAACAATTAATAATTATCTGTCAGATTTTATTAATTGTTTTTTGTTTTATGACAAACTAAAAATACAAAATCATGTTATACCCTCTTAAATTCAGTCCGATTCTCAAAGATAAAATCTGGGGCGGAACAAAATTAAAATCCATATTCGGAAAAAATGCCGAAACAGACAAATTGGGCGAAAGTTGGGAGCTTTCTGGATACGATGGCGATGAATCGGTTGTTACAAATGGTATTTTGGCCGGTAATAATCTGACAGAACTGATTGAAATTTATATGGGTGAACTGGTTGGAGATAAAATATTCGATGAATATGGATTATCATTTCCGCTTCTGTTTAAACTGATTGATGCAAATGAAAATCTTTCTATTCAGGTTCATCCGGGCGATGAAGTTGCTGCTGAACGCCATAATTCTTACGGAAAAACTGAAATGTGGTATGTTGTTGATGCTGATCCCGGAGCTGAACTCATTATTGGATTCACAAAAGATTGTACCCGTGATGAATACCTGGATGCCCTTGAAGAAGATAAAGTTGAGGATTTATTGCAAAAAGTACAGGTAAAAAAAGGCGATGTTTTCTTTATTCCAGCCGGATTGGTTCATGCTATTGGAAAAGGCGTTGTAGTTGCTGAAATTCAGCAAAGCAGCGATATAACATACCGTATCTACGATTATAACCGGAAAGATGATAAGGGGAATGGGCGTGAACTTCATACAGAGCAGGCATTGGATGTAATCAATTTTTCTGCATCAAAAAATCCTAAAACGGATTATAACGTTCAGCTTAATGAAATTACTCCTTTAGTCGAATGCGATTACTTTACCACCAACATGTTGCGTTTTGATGCACCAGTCACCAGAAATTATGGTACTCTTGACACATTTGTGGCTTATATGTGCCTTGAAGGCAACATGATAATTGAATGCAACGACATAAAAACAATTGTAAATAAAGGCGATACCGTTCTTATACCGGCAAGTATCAATGAATTGGGATTAGTTCCTGAAAAAGAAGTTACATTGTTGGAAGTATATGTTTCTTAGAAAACCAATAGTCACATAAAAAAACAGCAAACTTAAAATCAGTTTGCTGTTTTTTTTTAATTCTTTTTCTTGCTCTTTCCCTCAATGTAGGTCATAAATTTTTCGCCGTCATTGGACATTTCAAATTTTGTATCAATCGTTTCATTGTCTAAAAGAGTATATGTCAACCGAAAAACAGGAACATGCGGAATTTTGTCGCTTGTAAGTATAATTGAATTATCAGCATAAGTTATTGAATAGTTTATAACGTGGTTTTCATTATCAAAATAAATAGCTTTCGAAGGATTTCCGGAATAGTCAAGATAAATAATCATCAAATCATCATGAATAATCAACGGTTTATCTTTTGTAGCAGGATATTCTGAGTGGCTTTTCCGCTCGATTATTTTTTTTATCGAGATCATAAGAAAAACTAAATATTCCGCCACCCTGCCCTGGTATTCCGGAACCTTCGCCTTTCCATTCACCAATAAGCCTACTCCATTTATCCCAACTTCCAATTTGTTTTTCTGGAGAAAGTTTGCTTTTCGAAATAGTTTGACCAAATGACAGTGATCCTAAAGCCAAAAATAAAATAAGTAGTTTTTTCATAAGTTGTTCATTTCATATTTATATAAATACAATTCAAATCCCGCCAATTTTCCGGTTTACAATATCCAGAATCTGTCCTTCCAACTCCGTGGTTTTTTGTTCCAGAACATTTACCTGCTTCAATAATTGAGAAGCAAATTCTTTATCAGTAAGGCTGCCGGCGTTAATGCGTACATTCAATCCTGCTCCAAGCACTGCCGATCGGGCTGCCAGTGCGCCAACTCCTGCATCGGAAACTGAATTAGGATTGCCGGTTTGTGCCATATTCATCATCACTTCCATCGATTCATAACTGACCTGCATCACACGGAAAGGAATTTCCATGGCTTTGCGGGTGGCTGCTTGAATGGCCCCTTTGCGTTGCAATTTCTGTTCTTCATTTTTCTGCGGAAGTCCGAAAGCATCCATGATACCATTGAAAGCCAGGGTATCTTTGTCAATCAGTCGGAGCAATTCATCGTGATACGCTTTTCCTTTTTCTGCCCAGCACGAAAATTCTTCCCAACGGTCGTCCCAGCCTTTTTTGTGTGCAGACAGGTTTGCCACCATCGTTCCCAACGCTACACCCATTGCACCCATGCATGCTGCAACAGATCCACCGCCCGGTGCTGCCGATTCGGAAGCGGTTTCGAGTGTGAATTGTTTCACACTGAGGTCAACCAGTTGCTTTCTTGATTCATCTTCCATAAGATATTCAATTATTTTCTTCTTCGGATCGAAAGGAGTCAACTCATCCAACCCGAGTGATTTTACAGCAATTTTCAGAATTTCTTCGTCCGAAATTCCGGTAGAACGATGTTGTTTCCGTAAAAAATATTTTCCGGCATCCAGCATCGCCTGTAACGGAACAACCCCAACCAATTCGGAACCCGTAACCCGAATGCCACGAAGGGCAGCCCGTTCGCATGCCAGTTCAAAAACCTGATGCATGGAAACAATCGTTGTGTCGGTGATATTGAATGAAAGCTGCGCGATTCCGTATTCTTCGATATACCAACCAATTCCTTTCACCCCATTCAATAAACCGGGGACATACACCGGATTTCCAAGTTCATCTTTCACTATTTTTCCGGTCAACGGATTTCCGTCCCGTTTCACACGACCTTTCTCCCTGATATCAAAGGCAATGGAATTTGCCCAACGGGTGGAAGTGGTATTCAGATTTACATTATAAGCAATCAGAAAATTGCGGGCACTGACGGCTGTAGCACCGGTTTTGCTAACATTTTCGGTAAATACTGCCGGTCCGAAATCGGGTTTCCAAGCGGGATCAATTAGTTTTTGAGGCAAACCTTCATATTCTCCTGCACGGCAACTGGCTAAATTCCGGCGTTTTTCCTCAGTTGCTGCAAATTCATATAAATAAATAGGTATTCCCAATTCCTCGCCGATTCTTTTTCCTAATTTGTGTGCATATTCAGCGGTTTCTTCCATTGTGATTCCTTTGATTGGAATAAGCGGCAGTACATCGGTGGCACCAAAACGCGGATGTTCGCCGTGATGTTTGCTCATATCAATCAATTCGGCTGCTTTTTTTACAACCCGAAATGCCGCTTCGCAAACCACTTCCGGCTCACCTACAAAAGTGACCACTGTGCGATTTGTTGCCTTTCCGGGGTCAACATCGATAAGCTTCACCCCATCAACCGATTTAATTTCATCCAGAATTTTGTTGATAATTCCCATGTCTCGTCCCTCGCTGAAATTGGGAACGCATTCAATGATTTGATTCATAATATTTAGATTAACCACTAAGGCACTTAGCTCACTAAGAGGCACAAAGTGAATATGTTTTAAATTTTTAAGTAGATTTTTTCGTTAAACTTTGTCTTCTTACTGTGTTAGTGGTGAAATACACCGTTTTTCCATACTTTTTCGGGTTTTAATTCCCCTTGTTTGTATAATATTTCTCTGTAGTCATTGGCTTTAAAAGCAATAAAATCCGCTTTAAATTCCGGCTTCAATATTCCACGATCCGGTTTGTTTACTGCCAAAGCAGCCCGGCAGGTCAATGCCGCCCAGACTTCGGTCATAGTCAGTTTTTCAAATGCACCCAGAATAGCCGCTTCGGCTAACAGATTTCCCATGGGTGCCGAACCCGGATTCCAGTCGGACGCAATGACCAGCGAAGTTCCGGCATCCAATAATTTATGCGCCGGCGCAAACGGTTCACCCAATCCGATGGAAGCTCCCGGAAGTACCACCGAAATCACGTTTCCTTTTGCCAGAATCGCTATTTCTTCATCATTGGCAGCTTCAAGATGATCGATACTAACAGCCCTGACTTCATTGGCAAGTTCCGCCACTCCCGGTGTAAACTGATCGCCATGAATAGTGATTTCAAATCCCATTTCGCTAGCTTTTTGCAAATATGTTCTGGCAGTTTCTAGTGAAAATGCACTTTTTTCGACAAAAATATCTATCCGCTTTGCCAGATTTTTTTTCTTTACTTCCGGCAACAGATATTTGACAATCGATTCCAGGTATTCGTTTTCATCCCCATCAAAATCGTTTGGCAAAATATGGGCAGCCAGACAAGTTGGAATAATATCGGCTATTGAATTACGGTCAGCCAGTTTGATGGCTTCCAGTATTTTGAGTTCATGTTCCACTGATAACCCGTAACCGCTCTTTACTTCGATCGTTGTAACACCTTGTTTAAGCATTTTCTGAGCACGTTGTGCAGTCAGTTCAGCCAGTTCAATCAAGGTTGAATTTTGTGTTTTTTCAACTGTATCCCAGATTCCGCCGCCGGATTCTGCAATTTCCAGATAACTTTTACCAGACAAACGACGGGCATAATCATTTGCCCGTGAACCTGCCCAGCAAATGTGTGTATGAACATCGATCATTCCCGGTAAAACGACCCAATCACCATCCAGTCTTTCAATCGTTACATCCGGATTTTGATGTTTTAGTTTTTCAAATTTACCAATCTCAATTATTTTACCCTGATGATGCAGGATTCCACCATCGGGAATAATCTCCAGCTGATCATCGGATAAATGGCCTTTACGAGGCAAATTATCCATGGTCAGAATTTGTTTAAAGGATCCGGTTAAAGTCATATTCTATTTTTTTGAACCACAATAGGCACATAGTTCACAATAGTAAATATATCTATATGTTCTCTGTGTCTATGTGGTTTTTTAAAAATTCATATCAAATTTCTTTCTATTTTCAATAGCTGTTTCGTAGCCGGCATCCGCATGACGGTAAATTCCCATGGCTGGATCGTTGTACAACACCCGACTTAAACATTCAGCGGCCCGCTCTGTTCCGTTGGCTACGACCACCGTACCGGCATGTTGCGAATAACCGATGCCCACACCACCACCGTGATGAAATGAAACCCAGGTAGCTCCGCCGCTTGTATTTGCCATCAAATTCAATAACGGCCAGTCGGAAACGGCATCTGTTCCATCGAGCATTCCTTCCGTTTCGCGGTTGGGTGAAGCCACCGAACCACAATCTAAATGATCACGTCCAATGACAATCGGTGCTTTTACTTTACCATCCTTTACCAATTGGTTGAAAAGCAAACCTGCTTTCTCCCGTTCGCCCATTCCCAACCAGCAAATACGGCTTGGCAATCCCTGAAATGCAATTTTCTTCTTCGCTTCAGTCAGCCATTTAATCAAATGTTCGTTTTCCGGAAACAGTTTAATCAATTCCATGTCGGTGGTATAAATATCTTCCGGATCGCCGGAAAGTGCCACCCAACGGAACGGACCTTTGCCATCGCAAAAAAGTGGACGGATAAATTTCGGGACAAAACCATCGTAATCGAACGCATTTTCTTCACCTCCCTGCCTTGCAAATTCACGCAGGTTATTGCCATAATCGAACGTAATGCTGCCACGTTTTTGCATTTCAAGCATAAAACCAACATGGCGGGCCATACTTTTCAACGATTTTTCTTTGTATAGAACCGGATTTGTTTTCCGTAATTCCAATGCATCCTTAAGTGTCAACCCGTTTGGTACGTAGCCATTCAACGGATCATGAGCCGAAGTCTGGTCGGTCAGGATTTCAGGAATAATATTATCATGCAACAGCTTTTCAAGCACATCGCCGATATCGCCCACTAAACCAATGGAGACTTCTTCGCCTTTTTCTTTTGCTTCCAATGTCCATTTTACGGCTTCGGCATAATCAAAAGTCATTTTGTCAAGATAGCGGGTTTCCAACCGTTTTTTAATGCGTTCCGGATCAACATCCACGCCCAGATACGTTGCTCCGGCCATGGTGGCGGCCAACGGTTGAGCACCGCTCATGCCACCGATTCCTCCCGAAACAATCAGTTTATGACTCAAATCACCGTTGAAATATTTTCGGCCACATTCCACAAACGTTTCGAACGTTCCCTGCAGAATTCCCTGCGAACCAATGTAAATCCAGCTTCCGGCAGTCATTTGACCGTACATCATTAATCCGCGGGCTTTCAGTTCTTCGAAATTTTCCCACGTGGCCCATGCCGGAACGAGGTTGCTGTTGGCAATCAAAACACGCGGTGCCTGTGGATGCGAACGAACCAAGCCAATTGGTTTTCCCGATTGAACGAGCAAGGAATGATTTTCATCCATTTCGAGGAGAATGCGGATGATTTCTTTTACCGCTTCGGGATTTCGGGCAGCTTGTCCGGTTCCACCGTATACAATCAGATTGGCCGGATCTTCTGCCACTTCGGCATCCAGATTATTCAGCAACATGCGCAACGGCGCTTCGGTTTGCCAGGATTTTGCATGCAACAGATTGCCTCTGGGTGCTACATAATGAGGATGTGAAGCGTATTTTTCAATAAATTCCGAATAATTCATGCTCTTCGTTTTTAAAATCGATATGATGATTTTTGGCCGTTTGATTGAGTTGTTTTATAATTTCCTTCGATTGAATGAGTGCAATGGCTTTTTCAATATCGTCGGAGAAAATGCGATCGGTATCGGCAAAAGTGATTTGCTCCCGAATGAGTTTGTGCGCTTCTTCAAGCAGAATTCCGGATTTCAAGGGCTTGCGGAAATCAAATCCCTGAGCCGCTGTAAGCATTTCGATTGCCAGTATTTTTTCCAGATTTTCCACAATCCGCAGACTTTTGCGAACACCGATGGAACCCATGCTCACGTGGTCTTCCTGACCGAGCGAAGTAGGAATACTATCGGCACTGGCTGGGAAACACTGTGTTTTATTTTCGCTTACCAGAGAGGCCGTGGTGTATTGCAGAATCATAAAACCGGAATTTAATCCGGTGTGGCTCATCAGCAATTTTGGAAGACCCGGAACGCTTTCCATCATCGACAAATAAACACGACGATCGGCAATATTGCCCAGCTCGGCAGCTGCTAGACCGGCATAATCAATCGGCATAGCAATGGGTTGACCGTGGAAATGGCCGCCGCTAATGGTTTTATCTTCGGAAAAAATAATGGGATTGTCGGTCACTGAATTGATTTCAATCAATATGGATTCTTTCAAATGCAACCACGCGTTACGCGAAGCACCGTGAACCTGCGGAATGCACCGCAACGAATACGGATCCTGAACCCGGTGGCAATTTTTATGCGACGTAACAATTTGTGAATGATGAAGCAGCGCACGCATGCGTTTGGCCACATACACACTGCCGGAATAGGGCCGCAGACTGTGCAGTTCTTCATCAAAACATTTCACGGAACCCATCATGGCTTCGTGGTCGATGGCAGCAATGATATCGGCATGATCGAGGCAGTTCTGGAATTTTTCCAACAAAATAATCGCGTGAGCACTCATAAATTGCGTTCCATTTATCAGTGCGAGTCCTTCTTTCGGTCCTAAATCGACCGGCTGCATTCCTAGCAACTCCAGTACTTCCGTCATGGGTTTAATTTCATCGTGAAACCACACTTTTCCCATACCAATGAGCGGTAAAAACAAGTGTGAAAGCGGTGCCAGATCGCCGGAAGCACCCACCGAACCCTGTTCGGGAACGCATGGAATCACTTCATTTTCGATATGCCACATAATGCGTTCCACGGTTTCGACAGCAATGCCGGAATAGCCCTTGCACAGCGCGTGAACCTTGAGAATCATCATCAATTTGGCTATTTCTTTATCTAAGAGATTTCCGACGCCCACGCTATGGCTCATCAACAGGTTGTATTGCAGTTTTTTTGTATCTTCTTCGCCAATTAATGTGGTACATAACGGTCCGAAACCGGTATTGATGCCGTAAACAATTTTCTTTTTGTGAACGATTTGTTCGACGACATCCCTGCTTTTTTGCACATTAGAGCGAACTTTTGAGGTCAGAATTCCTTTTTCGACACCACGTGCCAGATTGAGTGCCCGGCCAATGGTCAATTCCTCTTCACCGTAGCGGAATTCTTTTGTGGATTTATCTTTTTGCATGATATTTTTAGTATTCAGATTTCAATAAATAAAAATCCAACAGCTCTGTTTGGAATATTTATTCTATTTTGTTGCAAATATAAAAATTGTTTTCTACAAATGAGATAGAAATTCTAAAAATATAAGAGGATAATTTTTCAGAATGAATGCTTTGAGTTTTATCAAAAACAGAAATCAATTGAAAATAAAGAAAGCTGTCTCTTGAAAACAGCTTAAATCTATGATAACTAAAATATATGGAATGAAATACCTGAATTTACCTTTGCTCAATCAGAAACTTATCTCTGAATTGTTGAAAGACAATAATGTTTTCGAAACCTTGAGGTGTTTTAATCCAGTTTTTGAGAAAGCCACTTGCTTCGTAACCTTCTTTCTCGAACATATGATGGCTGGCGGTATTGCTTTCGGAAATATGGCAATAGAGTTGGTTCAGTTGAAGAAAATTAAAAACATACTTTTCAACCAAATGCAAAGCTTCACGGGCGTATCCGTTTTTTTGAAAAGCAATATCGACATAAAGTCCGAGCGCCACCCGGCTGTTGTGGATATCAAAATCGAATAAATCGACCGTACCTACAGTTTCGCCGGTCTTTACACTCACTATCATTAACCGAAGTTGGTGAGTTTCGTAAATATCTTTTTCGGAATTAAGGATGTATTGTTTCAAAACGAAACGCGAATACGGATTGCGCGTGTTTCCGACCGTCCACAATTGAGGATCGTTTTCCCATGCATACAGCCGATCCAGATCTTCCGGTTCGACAGCCCTTAGTCGTATCACTTCGTTTTCTAACATTAATTTTACTATCTACGGCTAATTATTTGCCAAAAAGTATACTGAAAATGCTTTTTTTCTTGGGCAACGTATATTCCGGTTCAATTTCGTAAGAAACCGGTTCAAAGGATTTTCCGTTTGTAATCATGCGGTAAATAATTCCCCAGTCGGGCATTCCGCCCAAATTTCTGTCATCGATAAATAAATCGGCTTTCAATTTACGGGGTTCGGGATGTTCTGCAGATTCTTCGGGATAATTCTTATTGACCGCATAAAATTCCAACCCACGTTCACGGCAAAATTCCACAGCTTCGTCTAATTCCTTGCCTTCACGCACCGTCCACATTACGAGCAGACAATCAGGGAATTGTTGAAGTCGTTTCAATGTATCAATGGCAAAGGGAATCTCCTTTCCAATTAAAGGATATTCGTGCGTTACAATTGTTCCGTCAAAATCAACAGCAATAATCATAAATGTAATTGGTTTAATAAGAAATTATTTTATTCTTCGTCTTCCAGTTTCAGATCGGAAATGATTTTACCTTCGGTCGGTTTACAAAAAAGTAATGCAATGGCTGAAATACCGGCACAGAAAATAATCGATTGGTTGCGGATTATATAAAATACGATAACGCTGATTACCAGTCCTGAACCAACCACCAACAAACGCAGTGTTGCAGCAGAAGCATATTTGTTTAGTTTGATGAACTTGTCTTCAATCAGGGCTAATTTTTTAGTATACCGGTGAAAAAGCGCCAATGCTGACGGAATAGATACAATTATATAAAGAATAACGACCGACGAAAGTGTTATACTTAAATTGCTGGTCAAACTGACCGTATTTTCGGTGTTCATGGTCATCATATAACCGATAATTGTTGATAATATTGTCAGCGTGTAAATCAGATAATAAGCCAGATTGATTCTTCTAATAATTCCTTCCATATTTTTGTTTGTTGTAATGGTCAAACCGCAAAATTTATAATCTGCGATTTAGTCGACCGGTTTTATTATTTAAATGAATTTGTAAATTCTACTCTGTTTAAAATGGAACGTCCGAGCGTAATTTCGTCGGCATATTCCAGTTCGTCGCCAATGGCAATACCGCGTGCAATAGTGGTTATTTTCATATTCAGAGGAGCCAGTTTTCGGAAAATATAAAAGTTGGTAGTGTCGCCTTCCATGGTGGTGCTCAATGCCAGAATCACTTCATTCACGTTTTCATCTTTCACCCTATTAACAAGGCTTTCAATCTCCAGATCGCCCGGCCCAATGCCATCCATGGGTGAAATTATTCCTCCCAACACATGATACAAACCACGAAATTGCTGTGTATTTTCAATAGACATCACGTCTTTAATGTTTTCAACAACGCAAACCGTTTCGTGGTCGCGGGACGGATTGCTGCAAATACGACAAACTTCGGTATCCGAAATATTATGACAAACCTTGCAATAAATAATTTCCTTCCGCAGCTGAATAAACGCATTTCCAAAAACTTCCACTTCGTGTTCCGACTGTTTTAGCAAATGCAGAACCAGTCGTAAAGCTGTTTTACGCCCGATTCCCGGCAATTTGGCAAACTCATTTACCGCATTTTCGAGCAATGAAGATGAAAATTGTTGCATACTCATTTCAGTTATCAGTGGACAATTATCAGTTATCAGTAAGCTCACTATCTAATTGAATGCAAAAATAGGAAAAAAAACGGTGCGAAACTATTTTTCAGCTTCGCATTTCGTTTCGGTCATTTATCACTAATTTTGCAACCAATTCGATTAGAACAGTTAAACAACTTCGAAAGTTCCAATCATAAAACATAAATCCCAAATCATAAATTAAAAGAATGTCAGGATTTTCCATTCTACTGATCATCGTTGTTTATTTCTCCATTCTGTGGTTGATTTCATACATTGTCGGCAAAAAAAACACCGACAACAATGCTTTCTTCCTTGGGAATAAGCAATCTCCGTGGTGGGTTGTGGCTATCGGTATGGTGGGTTCGTCCATTTCGGGAGTGAGTTTCGTTTCAGTTCCGGGCATGGTGGGGAAAATTGATTTCACTTATATGCAGACTGTTTTCGGGTTTTTTATCGGATATCTGATCATCGCCAATGTGCTTCTGCCGTTGTATTACAAGATGAACCTGACCAGCATTTACACCTATCTGGAAAAGCGTTTCGGTAAATATTCCTACAAAACCGGAGCTTCATTTTTCCTGCTTTCACGCATCATCGGTTCCGGTGTAAGGTTGTATCTGGTGACAATGATTTTGCAGCATTTGATTTTTGATGCCTGGCACATTCCATTTGTTGTCACAGCTTTAACGGCGGTTTTCATGATTTGGCTTTATACGCACCGAAGCGGTATCAAAACCATTGTCTGGACGGATACATTGCAGACTATTTGTTTGATTTCTGCTCTTGTGTTAATGGTTTTCCAAATTTCAAAGCAACTAAATTTCACAACCAGTGAATTTTTCCAACACATATTTAAGTACGAACATTCGCGAATTTTTGTGTTCGACGACTGGCATTCGAAGCAAAACTTTTTCAAGCAGTTCTTCAGCGGAATATTTATCGCCATTGTTATGACCGGCCTCGACCAGGACATGATGCAAAAGAACCTGACTTGCCGCAATCTGCGTGATGCCAAGAAAAATATGTATTGGTACGGTATCACGTTTGTGCCGTTGAACCTGCTGTTTCTGATGCTTGGTGCCATGTTATTGATGCTGGCAACCAAAAATAATATCGCTTTGCCGGTAACTACCGATGAGATTTTACCGCTTTTTGCCACAAAATTTCTGGGTCCGGTGGTTACCTTTCTTTTCGTAATTGGTATTATTGCGGCCACTTTTGCCAGTTCCGATTCTGCGTTGGCTTCCATGACAACGTCATTTTCAGTCGACATTTTGGGTGTTCAACATGATGAACCGAAGGTAGCCGTTAGAAAACGAAAACTGACTCATATTGGTATGTCGGTTTTGTTCGTGGTAATTATGCTTATCTTTAAAGTGCTGAACAATAAAAGTATTATCGACGCCATTTATACCATAGTTTCCTACACTTACGGACCACTTTTGGGTATGTTTGCCTTCGGTTTATTTACCAAACGGCAAGTTCGCGATAAAGTTGTACCTTTGGTGGCAGTTTCATCTCCGTTAATTTGCTATGGACTAAACATTTTATCCACCCGTGTTTTCAACTACGCATTGGGTTATGAATTGTTGATAGTAAACGGATTAATAACATTTTGCGGAATGTATCTTTTATCGTTGAAACTTAGAAATGTAAATTTGTAACTAAAAATTATGGAAATAAAATCTGCTGAATTTGTAATAAGCAATACCGATTACCGGAAATGTCCCGAAAGTAAACTGCCTGAATATGCATTTATCGGACGTTCGAATGTGGGAAAATCGTCGCTAATAAACATGTTGTGCAACCGGAATGGGTTGGCTATGACATCGTCTAAACCAGGCAAAACGCTATTAATCAATCATTTTATAATCAACAATAACTGGCATTTGGTGGATTTGCCCGGCTATGGTTTTGCCACAGCAGGTAAATCGATGCGCAAAAAATTGAAAGATATGATTGAAAACTATATCATACACCGCGAACAACTCATCTGCCTATTTTTACTGATTGACAGCCGCCTCGAACCTCAGAAAATTGATATGGAATTTATGGAATGGCTGGGCGAAAACGGAATTCCTTTCAGTATTGTTTTCACAAAACTGGATAAAATGTCAACCGTTCGTGCCAAAGAAAGCCTGAAAGCCTATCAGGATAAATTGATGGAACAATGGGAAGAATTGCCGCCCATTTTTGCCACTTCGTCGGAGAAAAGGGTTGGGCGGGATGAATTGCTTGATTATATTGAAAACATAAATAAAACGCTGTAAAAAGAACGTTCGTGAGTAAATCATGAACGTTTTCTGTTTTTTAAATATCTATAAACGAGTCCTTATTCTTAAACATTTCAATTCGAATCCGGTTTTAATCAACAAATATAGGATAGCTGGAATATCTCTGTAATAAATCCATTCTATGGAAGTTTAGCAAAATTACATTTCAACACATTTTTCCTATAATTATACCTATTTATTACAAAACGAAATGTATATATTTCAATTTGCAACTTTTAGCTGATCTTTTAAAACGATTCATGGGATTAAAATGCTACGTCATTCAGAGTTATTAATTTTGCAACTCATTAGGACTCCATAAAGCTCAAAAAAATGAAATTTACCAAAATGCACGGAATCGGCAACGATTATATATACGTGAACGGTTTCGAAGAAAAAATAGCAGATGTTACTGAATTTGCCATCAAATACAGCGACCGCCACAAAGGAATCGGTTCGGATGGATTGGTTTTGATTTTACCATCGAAAATCTCGGATTTCAGAATGCAAATGCTCAATGCAGATGGTTCGGAAGCTGAAATGTGTGGAAATGCTTCACGCTGCATCGGGAAGTTTGTTTACGATAAAGGCTTAACCACCAAAACCGAAGTAACGCTGGAAACGCTGGCAGGTGTGAAAGTGTTGAAATTGTTTGTTGGAGCTGACAATAAAGTGGAAAGCGCAACCGTAGATATGGGCGAACCAATTTTGGCACCGGAACTTATCCCAACAACTTTTACCGGAGAAACAATTATCAATAAATCAGTTAAGTTTGATGAATCGTTGGAATATAATATTACCTGCGTCTCCATGGGAAATCCTCATGCAGTAATATTTACAACCGGCATTGACAAACTGGATTTACCCAAAATTGGTCCAATAATTGAAAATGCTGCCATTTTCCCTAATCGAATAAATACCGAATTTATAGAAGTTCTATCGAAAGACAGAATAAAAATGCGCGTTTGGGAACGTGGTTCAGGTGAAACAATGGCTTGCGGTACCGGTGCTTGTGCTTCCGTTGTGGCAGCCATTTTGAATGGATTGACTAACCGAAAAGTAACTGTAGAGCTTTTGGGCGGCGATTTGATAATTGAATGGAACGAAACCGATAACCGCGTTTACCTCACTGGTGGAGCAACAACTGTTTTCGAAGGAGAAATCTAATATTAGTAGGTAGTTTATAGTCGGTAGTAAATAGTAAAAACTTCGGCAACCAACTACCAATTATAAACTATAAACTACCAACTAAAAATATATGGCACAAATAAACGATAATTTCATTAAAATTCCTGCAACGTATTTGTTTTCAGAAATTGCAAAGCGTGTTGCACAACACAAAGAAGAAAATCCTACTGCACCCATTATTCGCATGGGAATCGGTGATGTAAGCCTTCCCCTACCCGATGCATCGGTTGATGCAATGATAGTTGCTGCCAATGAACAACGCAGTGCTGAAACTTTCCGCGGTTACGGACCTGAACAAGGCTATGCTTTTTTGCGGGAAGCGATTGTTGAGAACGATTTTAAATCAAAAGGAATTGCCATTGAATCGGATGAGATTTTCGTGAGTGATGGTGCTAAAAGTGACACCGGTAATATCGGTGATATTTTTGATGTGAGCAACCGCGTTGCCATTACCGATCCGAGTTATCCGGTTTATGTGGATACAAATGCCATGGGTGGCCGTGCCGGTGAACCAACTGCGAGCGGAGCCTGGACAAACCTGGTTTATCTGCCTTGCAACGCCGAAAATAATTTCGTTCCTGCACTTCCAACTGAGAAAGTTGATCTGGTTTATCTTTGTTATCCAAATAACCCGACCGGAACTACCCTCACCAAGAAACAACTTGCTGTTTGGGTGGAATATGCCAAAGCAAACAACGCCATTATCCTGTTTGACGCCGCTTACGAAGCATTTATCACCGAAGAAAATGTTCCTCATAGTATTTATGAAATTGATGGCGCAAAAGATGTAGCCATTGAATTCCGCAGTTTCTCCAAAACGGCTGGCTTTACCGGAACCCGCTGCGGATACACCGTAGTGCCAAAACAATTGCTGGGAACCAGCTCAACCGGCGAAAAAGTACAGATTAATAAACTTTGGAACCGCCGTCAAACAACCAAATTCAACGGAACCTCTTATATTGTACAACGTGCTGCAGAAGCCACCTACAGTGCCGAAGGAAAAAAACAGGTAAAAGCATTACTCGATTTCTACAAAGAAAATGCCCGTATCATTTGTGAAGGTCTGATTAAAGCGGGTTATACCGTTTTTGGCGGGGTAAATGCGCCATACGTTTGGGCAAAAGCACCGGCTGGACTTGGAAGCTGGGATTATTTCGATTATTTATTGAAAGAAAAAAACATTGTAACTACTCCGGGAGCCGGATTTGGTGCCAGTGGCGAAGGCTATGTACGTTTCTCCGCTTTTGGAAGCAGAGAGAATACCATTGAAGCCATGAAGCGGTTGGAAAAATAAGTTCTCTGTTTTAAAAATTATATTTGAAGTGTCCGGAATGAAAATTTCGGACATTTTTTTTGAACTTAATAAAATTGGTTATTGTCAGATTGAAAGCAATTTTAGTTTATTTGTGTCATATTGAAATAAATTCGAAGCTAATAATGCATTAATGATATTTGAAGTTTTTTATTTATATCTTTATGATAGTAATTATTGCTCAATTGTGTCAATATGTATATTTTTGCAACGTATTACAATCACAATGATATTAATTGTGTTTATATAGAAGACAAATGACAATTATTTTATAAGAAACAAATAACAAACTATTAATCAAACAAAACAATTAAAATTTTTAAGGTATGAAAAAGATTTATGTATTAGCAATTTTTGTAATTGCAACTTTAGCAACAACAAGTGTAAAAGCTCAGTTTGCCACAGGCGCTGACATTGTAAGTTCGTATGTATGGCGTGGTATTCCACAAGAAGGTAAAGGTGGAACTCCAAACATTCAACCATATGTATCATTCACTACCGGAGGTTTAACAATCGGATCATGGGCATCTGGAAGTTTTTCAGGAAATGTAAAAGAAGTTGACTTATATGCAACTTATGCTATTTCGAGTGCATTTTCAGTAACTCTTACAGATTACAATTACAATTTAGTTAGCATTCCTGCTTATTTTGATTACAGTGCAACCGGCGGACATGTTTTTGAAGGAACAGTCGCATATACAGGACCAGCATTCAGTGCTTCGGTAAACACTATGTTTGCAGGTGCAGATAAATTGACAAACGGAAATAACGCTTTTTCAACTTATGTAGAACTTGGGTATCAAATTAATCCGGTTGCAAAAGTATTTGTTGGCGGTGTTTTAGGTGAAAGTGCCACATACGGAACGACCGGTTTAGGATTAACCAATGTTGGCTTAAAAGTAAGCAAATCAATCGTAATTACAGACAAATTCAGCCTGCCGGTTTATGGAATATTGGGATTCAATCCAACCTCAAGCGGTGCATTTTTTGTGGCAGGTATTACATTATAAGATATTAATAATAAGGCATTAGTTTTTTAGGGTAAAAAAAAGAGTCAAAATAATTAAAACAAAAAACATTATGAGTAAAACGTTAGAAATCCCCGTAAGGGAAAGATCTTTTTCAAGAATTCTTGAAAATATCTACAAACCGAAAGATTGGAAACTTTTTGCGACAATCATGGGCGGCAAAATGTTAGGATTGATGGCGGTTATCGCAGCAATGATATTCATTCCAGGTTTAATTGGTGGCACTTCGGCTCACGCAGCTGACACGTATACAGCTCACGAAACAGCGGTAATCAACTCATTAAACACCGTTTGGACACTGGTTGCAGCATTCCTGGTTTTCGGTATGCAGGCAGGTTTTGTTATGCTCGAAGCAGGTTTTGCCCGCAAACGTGAAACAGTAAATATCCTGGTAGAATGTGTTCTTGACACAGCTATTTGTGGTATTTCGTTCTGGGCAATCGGTTATGCATTTATGTTTGGAGCCGGTAACGGATTTATCGGAATGCAATATTTCTTCCTGCAAGACATTCCTGCCACTTATGGTACAACAGGCGTTGCCATTTTAGCTCACTGGATTTTCCAGTTTGCATTTGCTGATACCGCTTCTACTATTACTTCAGGTGCAATGATCGGACGTACAAGTTTCCGTGGCGATATTATTTACAGTGTATTTGTAACTGCACTTATTTACCCGATTATTGGTCACTGGGCCTGGGGTCCTGATGGTTTCCTTGCTTTGATGGGAACTCCCGGACATTTCTTACCTTCTTTGGGACAAGGATTCCGCGATTTCGCCGGTTCAACTGTTGTTCACACTATTGGAGGTATGGTTTCATTAGCCGGAGCAATTGTATTGGGACCACGTATCGGACGTATATTCTTGCGCGATGACAAAAAACGAGGCGGTTTACCTGCAGCTCACAGCTTGCCCTTAGCTACAATCGGTGCATTCTTATTGTGGTTTGGCTGGTACGGTTTTAACCCGGGAAGTACGCTTTCAGCAATGGATTACGAAGGAATCGGACGTATTGCCGCAAATACTACAATAGCAGCTTGTACAGGTTCTTTGGCAGCCATGTTAGCCGCACTTTGGATTGGACCTTTTAAAGGAAAATTTGATACAGGTTTCGCATTAAACGGCATGTTGGCCGGTCTTGTAGCCATTACTTGTCCATGTTACTGGGTATCGCCTTTCGGTTCAGTTATTATTGGTTTAGTTGCCGGTTTGGTAGTATTTGGCGGAGTTTATTTTATGGAATACTTACGCATTGACGATCCTGTTGGAGCAGTATCCGTTCACGGTTTTGCCGGAATTTGGGGAACTTTATCACTTGGATTATTCGCAAGTGGTCAATATGGAATGACTGGTCCGATAGCAGCTGACAACAGTGCAGCAATGATTGTAAAAGGTTTATTCTACGGCGGAGGCTGGGATGTGCTAAAAGCCCAAGCAATTGGTAGTTTCACCATTACTGCAGCCACGTTATTGGTTTCATTTATTGTAATGTTTGCTGTAAGCAAATTACCATATCCATTCAAATTGCGTGTTGAACCAATTGGTGAAACAGGTCCTGGTGGTTTAGATGTATTTGAACACGGCGCAGAAGCTTACACTAATTAATTAGTATCTAACTGATTGAAAAAAGTAAAATGGTTGACAGTAATTTCGTTAATTGCCAATAAGGCCATTACTTTTTCATTCAAATAAAATACTTTTGTAAGAAATAATTATTATCAAAAAGTTATTAAATACTTAATTACAATTTATATGAAAAAGATAGAAGCAATTATAAGACGCGCTAAGTTCGAAGAAGTTAAAGCAGCGCTACATGCTATTGATATTGATTTCTTTACTTATTCCGAAACATTTGGAGTTGGAAATGAAAGAAAAAAGAAAAATGTATTCCGTGGTTCATCCGACACTGATTTTATTTCTAGGTTGTCGTTGTCAATCGTTGTTCGCGATATAAATTTACAGAAAACAATAAATTGTCTGCTCGAAACTGCTTACACCGGCGAAGTGGGCGATGGTAAAATCTTCGTTTCAACCATAGATGAATCGTACAGAATCCGCACCAAAGAAAGTGGTGACGAATCACTTTACATGAAAGAATAGTCATTTAAAGAGAAACTCATATTTCCCCCAGTAAATATGAGTTTCTCAAATGATTTTTGAAATTTGTGGAACTTATTGCGATGGTAAATTATCTGGCAGATGCTTTTATTTACAGTAACAAAGTTCCATTTTTTATTATAATTGGTTGAAAGCAATTGTTCAGCTAAT
>CAIYTJ010000479.1 GCA_903929065.1 uncultured Bacteroidales bacterium
AATATCCACGCCAATACGTTCGCCCATCAAAGCATGGCGGCGTTTGGAGTAAACCACTTAACGCTGCGAGTTCATAACATCATCATATTCCAACAAACGCTTACGGATTCCGAAGTTATTTTCTTCCACTTTCTTTTGTGCACGTTCGATTGATTTAGAAATCATTGAATGTTCAATCATTTCACCTTCTTCGAAGCCAAGTCTGTCCATAATGCCTGAAATACGCTCAGAACCGAATAAACGCATCAAATCATCTTCCAGCGAAACATAGAAAATAGACGAACCCGGATCACCCTGACGTCCGGCACGACCACGCAACTGGCGGTCGACACGGCGGCTTTCGTGGCGCTCTGTACCAATAATGGCCAAACCACCGGCTTCTTTTACTTCCGGAGTTAATTTAATATCGGTACCACGACCGGCCATGTTGGTAGCAATGGTAACAGTGCCTTTCTGACCGGCTTCTGCCACAATGTCAGCTTCACGCTGGTGTAATTTTGCATTCAGAACATTATGTTTGATTTTGCGACCGTTCAACATACGGCTCAACAATTCGGAAATTTCTACAGAAGTTGTACCAACAAGTACCGGACGACCGGCTTCAACCAATCGGGCAATTTCTTCAATAACAGCTGTATATTTTTCGCGTTTGGTTTTGTAAACGCGGTCTTCCATATCATTACGGGCAATCGGCCGGTTGGTTGGAATTACCACCACATCCAATTTGTAGATATCCCAAAGTTCACCTGCTTCAGTTTCAGCCGTACCGGTCATACCCGAAAGTTTGTGGTACATACGGAAATAATTCTGCAATGTAATAGTGGCAAAAGTCTGCGTCGCAGCTTCAATCGTTACACGTTCCTTGGCTTCAATAGCCTGATGCAATCCGTCGGAATAACGGCGACCATCCATAATACGACCGGTTTGTTCGTCAACAATCAAAACCTTGTTTTCAATTACCACATATTCCACATCTTTTTCAAATAAAGTATATGCTTTAAGTAATTGATTGATAGTATGTACCCGTTCGGATTTAATCGAGTAAGTTTGTAAAATATCGTCTTTCAGATTTTGTTTTTCTTCAACTGAAAGTGTTTTGTTCTTTTCAAGTTCAGCAATTTCACTGCCAACATCAGGTAAAACAAAAAATTGTGCATCATCGGTATTATCAGTAATCAGGTCAATTCCCTTATCGGTCAATTCAATTGAATTTTGCTTTTCGTCAATTACAAAATACAATGGATCAGTGGCAATGTACATATTGCGGTTATTTTCCTGCATATAAAACTCTTCGGTTTTAAGCAAAATCGCTTTTACACCTTGTTCACTAAGGAATTTAATCAATGGTTTGTTTTTCGGCATCCCTTTGTACGAACGGAAAAGTGCCAAAGCGCCTTCTTCCTGCTCTTTTTTGTCTTCCGATTTCATCAGATTACGGGCATCTGCCAGGTATTTGGTTGCCAGTGTTTTTTGGGTATTTACCAACCGTTCTACTTTCGGACGCATTTCATCGAAAAGCTGATCTTCGCCTTTTGGAACCGGACCAGAAATAATCAGCGGTGTTCGTGCATCGTCTATCAAAACAGAGTCAACCTCATCCACAATGGCATAATTATGTTTACGTTGCACCAAATCTTCCGGACTTGTTGCCATATTGTCACGCAAATAATCGAATCCAAACTCGTTGTTTGTTCCGAAAGTAATATCAGCCATATAAGCCTGACGGCGGCTATCGGAGTTAGGTTGATGTTTGTCAATACAATCTACGGAAAGTCCGTGGAACATATAAAGCGGTCCCATCCATTCGGAGTCACGTTTTGACAAATAATCGTTCACTGTTACTACATGTACACCATTGCGGGTAAGTGCATTCAGGAAAACCGGCAGAGTTGCCACCAATGTTTTTCCTTCACCGGTTCCCATTTCCGAAATTTTTCCTTTATGTAAAACCACACCACCAAAAAGCTGAACATCGTAATGGATCATTTCCCATTTGATAAGGTTTCCACCGGCAGTCCATTCATTTTTATAATGTGCTTTATCGCCCTGAATAGTCACAAAATCGTGATTAACCGCTAAATCACGGTCAAAGTCGTTTGCGGTAACAATAATTTCAGGGTTTTCAGTTAGTCGGCGTGCAGTGTCTTTTATTATACTAAATGCCTCAGGAAGAACCTGATCCAAAACAACTTCGTATTTTTCAGTAATTTCCTTTTCCAGTTTATCAATCTCGGTGTAAATCTTTTCACGAAGATCGATTTCCGTTTCTTCTATACTGGCTTTTAATTCGGCTACACGAGCAACTTCAGGTGCAACAAAGTCCTGTATTTTTACTTTTAATATTTCTGTCCTGTTACGAAGTTCATCATTACTCAAATTAGATATTTCTGCGTAAACCGCTTTAATTTTATCTACAAAAGGGCTTATTTCTTTTAAGTCACGTTGTGCTTTATTTCCCAGTAATTTCCCCAAAAAATCATTAAATCCCATATAGTTTTGTGTTTTATATTTTCTATTTATGTGTTTTTGTCAATTTTGTCAGCTTTGCCGAAAAAGACTGACAAAGATACTATTTTTACTTTAAATATACCATTTTCAATTCAATTTATTAGCGGTTGGTAAATAAGCAAAAAGCAATCCATAGTTATTTTTTATGCCAATAAGTCATGAACTACTTTTTAAAATCATATCGGTAATTTTATTTTTTGTTGTATCTTTGTTTTTAATGAAATCAATCTGATAAATCGTTATACTAATGGATATTAAACAGATTTTCAAAAATAACGAAAAATGGATAGCTGAAAAGCTGAAAGGTGACGCGGATTATTTTAAAAACTTATCAACCGGACAAAGCCCAGAAATATTGTATATTGGTTGTTCCGATAGCCGTGTAACAGCCGAAGAGCTAATGGGAGTGAAGCCGGGTGAAGTTTTTGTTCACCGTAATATTGCTAATATGGTTTCCAATAATGACCTGAGTGCCATGTCTGTGGTAAACTATGCTGTTTCGCATTTAAAAGTGAAGCATATCATTGTTTGCGGTCATTATTACTGCAGTGGAATTAAAGCCGCCATGGAGTCGAAAGATCTTGGCATTCTCAATCCGTGGCTTAGAAGCATTCGCGATGTATACCGGCTGCACAAAGATGAACTTAATTCAATTGAACCTGAAGATGAGCGCTACAAACGCCTGGTGGAACTGAATGTACAGGAACAATGCGTTAATGTAATAAAGACAGCTGAGGTTCAGAAAGCTTATTTCGAGCGTGAATTAATTGTCTATGGATGGGTTTTTGATGTGCATTCCGGTAAACTAATCGACTTAGAAATTGATTTTGATAATATACTGAAACAAATAATGGAAATATATAGGATAATTTAGCTAACAGTAAGCGGTAAACAGTAAACAATGAGCACTTGATATTCAAACCATTATTTTGTGAAAAACGCCTTAGGGAATTTCTCTAAGGCGTTTCTTGTATTAACTATTAACTATCAACTGATTACGTGTTCATTCCACCGCAAACAGCAATTACCTGTCCGCTTACATAACTTGACAAATCTGAAGCAAGGAACAGCGTTACTTTTGCCACTTCGTCAGGACTTCCACCACGACGCAATGGAATAACTTCAGCCCATTTAGCACGTTGTTCGTCAGTTAAAGCATGAGTCATTTCAGTTTCGATAAAGCCCGGAGCAATAGCATTGGCACGAATACCGCGTGATCCAAGTTCTTTAGCAACAGATTTGGCTAAACCAATCATACCGGCTTTTGAAGCTGAATAATTAGATTGTCCCGCATTACCCGAAACACCAACTACAGAACTCATATTGATTATGCTGCCTGATTTTTGTTTCATCATGACCGGAGTAACGGCATGGATAAAATTGAAAGCTGATTTCAGATTTACATTAATTACAGCATCCCATTGACCTTCGCTCATGCGCATCATCAAACCATCTTTGGTGATTCCGGCATTGTTTACCAACACATCAACGCGACCGAATTCTTTCACGATTTCGTCAACCACGGTG
>CAIYTJ010000480.1 GCA_903929065.1 uncultured Bacteroidales bacterium
AAATTATAGTCTCTCCAAATCTTTAAGAGAAATAAGGTGGGTCAATATCTGCCGGAATGGCAGATATTTTTAGCTAATTTTCTGTTTTTAGCACTGGCTTGTCTTCCGTTTTAAGGGGTCAGTATGCTCCGGAATATCCAGTATGTATATTTTGCTTCGATGCAGGACTTGCGGGGCTCTGAATTGGTTGGTGGCAACTTTGATAAAAACAATGAGTTGTTTGCCACACAGTGGGATTTTATAATTGTGGACGAAGCACATGAAGGCACAAAAACCGAATTGGGTGAAAATGTAATGAGCGAATTGACGAAAGCGGACACGAAAGTATTACGCTTGTCGGGTACGCCATTTAATTTGTTCGACGACTTTAAAGAAGATGAAATCTACACATGGGATTATGTGATGGAGCAACGCGCCAAAACTGAATGGGATGAGTTGCACGTTGGCGATCCAAACCCATATGCTACGTTGCCCCGAATGAATATATTTACTTACGACCTTGGTAAATTGATGAAGCAGTTTGTGGATGAAGATGTGGCTTTCAATTTCCGTGAATTCTTCCGTGTAAACGGAGCAGGTAAGCTGTTGCACGAAAATGATGTGCGTTCCTTTCTGAATCTGATTTGCAAAGCCGATGACCAAAGTAATTATCCTTATGCCACGCAGGAATACCGCGATAATTTCCGCCATTCGCTATGGATGGTGCCGGGCGTAAAAGAAGCACGAGCCCTGAGTGCTTTGTTACAATCGCACCCTGTGTTTGGGCAGTTCCAGATAGTAAATGTAGCCGGTGATGGAGATGAAGAAGAAG
The DNA here is from genome assembly GCA_903929065.1 of uncultured Bacteroidales bacterium. GTDB lineage: Bacteria > Bacteroidota > Bacteroidia > Bacteroidales > Paludibacteraceae > Paludibacter. The sequence continues at coordinate 812 of CAIYTJ010000480.1, forward strand.
CCAACCAGGAAGCATTGAAAAAAGTAGAAAAGGCCATTGGTAAAAACCCGCACGAAACCTATACCATCACACTTTCGTGTGGCCGATTGACCACCGGTGTTTCGGTAAAAGCATGGACAGCCGTGTTTATGCTCTCCGGCTCATTCAATACATCGGCTTCGGGCTATATGCAAACCATATTCCGTGTACAAACACCTGCCACCATCAACGGACGGGTAAAAGAAGAATGTTTTGTGTTCGACTTTGCCCCTGACCGCACGCTGAAAGTAATAGCTGAAACAGCCAAGATATCAGCCAAAGCAGGTAAAACTACCGGACAAGACCGTGACATTATGGGCGAATTCCTCAATTTCTGCCCCATAATTGCCATAGATGGTTCGCGTATGTGTGCTTACAACGTGGATGGCATGTTGGAACAACTCAAAAAAGTATATATCGACCGTGTGGTGCGCAATGGTTTTGAGGATAACTATCTGTACAACAATGACTCGTTGATGAAACTCGACGTGTTTGAACTCAACGATTTTGATAATTTGAAAGGCATTATTGGGAGCACCAAAGCCATGCCCAAAAGTGGCGATATTGATATCAACAAACAGGGTTTCACCGATGAACAATACCAACAGTTGGACAAAGCTGAAAAGAAAAGTCGTAAGAAAGAAGAACTGACCGAAGAGCAAAAACGACTGCTGAAAGAGCGGGAAGAAATGCGGAAAAACCGTGATAGTGCTGTTTCTATTCTGCGGGGTATTTCTATCCGGATGCCATTGTTGATATACGGTGCAGATGTGAACGACGAAAACGAGGAAATTACGATTGACAATTTTGCACAACTCATTGACCCTCAATCGTGGGAAGAGTTTATGCCCAAAAGCGTAAGCAAGCAACTCTTTACTAGTTTTAAAAAATACTACGAACCTGATGTATTCCGGGCTGCCGGAAAACGCATACGTGCTATGGCACGTGCAGCCGATTTGTTGACTGTGGAAGAACGTATTGCACGAATTACAGCCATTTTTGGCAGTTTTCGTAATCCCGACAAAGAAACAGTGCTGACTCCCTGGCGTGTAGTAAATATGCATGTGGGTGATTGTATGGGTGGCTATGTGTTTTATGACGAAGCGATGGAAAAGCCTCAGGAACAACCCCGCTATGTAGTGCAAGACGAAGTAACCAAAATCGTATTTACACCCGATGCGCGTATACTGGAAATCAATTCCAAATCGGGTCTATATCCGCTGTATATGACATACAGCATTTACCGCGCACGCCTTGTAGCAGATGATCCAATGGAACTTAACCCGACGCCCACACTCGAACAGCAACTCAGTGTGTGGGACAAAACGCTTGCCGAAAATATTTTTGTGATTTGCAAAACGCCTATGGCTAAAAGCATAACACGGCGAACGCTGACAGGTTTCCGAAAAGCAAAAGTAAATACACGCTATTTCGAAGACTTAGTAAATCAAATTACCAACAAACCAACGAACTTTATTGAAAAAGTAAAACAAGGTAAAACTTATTGGAAATCAAACAACAACGACAATATGAAATTCAACGCAATAGTAAGTAATCCGCCATATCAAGATACTACTGAAAAAACAAGTGATAATCCAATTTATCACCTATTTATGGATATCGCATTCAAAATTTCGGATAAAGTATCATTCATCACTCCAGCAAGATTTCTTTTTGATGCAGGAAAAACACCAAAGGAATGGAATAAAAAAATACTTAACGATGATCATTTTAAAGTTGTGTGGTATAAAAGCCATAGTCAAGATGTATTTCCAAATGTTGATATTAAGGGTGGGGTTGCTGTTACTTTTAGAGATTTAAATCAGAATTTTGGGAAGATTGGTAATTTTACTTCCCATGATGAAATACAAGATATTTTGAACAAGGTATTACGAAGTGATTTTGAAACTTTAAGTGAATTAGTTTATGCTCCAGAAAGTTATAGATTCAGTAAGAAGCTTCATGTCGAACATTCAGAGTTAGAATCATTATTGAGCAAAGGACATTTATATGATTTGACATCAAATATATTTGAAAAATTAGATACAATTTTTTATGATATTAAACCAAATGACGGTAATGATTATATTCAGATATATGGTAGAATTAATAATAATCGCTGCTTAAAATGGATTAGACGGGATTATGTAGATTCTCACGAAAATATAGATTTATATAAAGTATTCTTACCCAAATCTAATGGTACAGGTACTTTAGGAGAAAAACTTTCAACTCCCATTGTTGGAGAGCCAATGATTGGACATAATCAGACTTTTATAAGTATTGGGGCATTTCATTCTTTGGAAGAGGCAAACAATCTATTGAAATATATTAAATCAAAGTTTGTAAGATTGTTACTTGGATCTTTAAAAGTAACTCAAGATAATAAGAAAGATGTTTGGAAAAATATTCCCATTCAAAACTTCACTTCCACTTCCGATATTGATTGGAGTCAGTCGATAACCGATATAGACCGCCAACTCTATGCTAAATATAAACTGAACGAAGAAGAAGTGTCATTTATTGAGGGAATGATAAAGGTGATGTAACACAAACCTAAAAGGTTTGGAAACCTGTTAGGTCTTAGGTAAGAAAAGCTATATTTAAAAACAACTAACAGAAAGTGTAAACTATATTTTGATAAATGAAAAATGAATATTATCTTTGCAGACCGAAAATTAGAAAAATATGAGAATGACTACAGTTTAGCCCAACGTAAACTAGGTAGTATTCAGGCAAAACTTTATCTGCAAAGGTTGAATGACTTGCGCGATGCTGATAGTTTTGCAGTTTTACCACATTTGCCCGGTCATCATCATCCGTTATCAGAGAATAGAGCAGGGCAATGGGCATGTAGTTTAGAGCAACCTTCGAGATTGGTTTATGAACCGATTGTACCTAATGAACTTGCAGACACGAAAGACTTAATCGAACTAAGCGCACTTAAAAACCTCACAGTTTTGGAGATTACTGATTATCACGAAAAGAAAAATAAAAGATAATACTATGGAGACTAATCAATTTATCCCTTCCATTGTTTTTCACCCTGCTGAAACGCTACGCGAGAAATTGGAAGAAATGGGTATGGGTATCAAAGAATTTGCATTGAGAACCGGTAAACCCGAAAAAACGATTATCGCAGTTCTGAACGAGGAAAGTTCACTAACGCCCGAAATGGCTGTACTTTTTGAAAACGTAACAAAAATACCGGCAAGTTTCTGGATTAATAAACAAGCCAGATACAATGAGTATATTGCCCGAAAAAAGCAGGAAGAAGCTTTAAACTCTTCACTGGCATGGGCAAAAGAATTTCCATACACCGAAATGGCAAAAAACAACTGGGTATCACCAACCCGTAAAATAGAAGAGAAGACACAAAATTTGCTTTCATTTTTTGGAGTAGCTTCACATACCGGCTGGGAAAGCCTGTATATGCAAAGTGAGCTAAAAGTTGCCGCATATACCTCATTGAAACATACCCACGAAGCACATTCTATATCGGCTTGGCTTCGGCAGGGTGAAATTCAGGCAAACAAAGTAGAAGTGCCTCAATATGATTTTAAGCGTTTAAAAGAAAATATACCTGCCATGAGAAAGTTGATGGTTGAGCAACCTCATGATTTTTTTATTCAACTACGAAAACTGTGTTTGGAAGCCGGAGTTATTTTATTATTTACACCTAAGTTACCTAAAGTGCCATTAAGTGGTTCAACCCGTTGGATAAATGACACCCCGTTAATTCAGCTTACTGCACGTTATGGACAAAACGACAGATTTTGGTTTACGTTTTTCCACGAAGTTGGCCATATTATTTTGCATGGTAAGAAATATATTTCGCTTGAAAATGTGGATTTTGGAGCAGCTGATGCTCAAAAAGAACAGGAAGCTCATGATTTTGCCGTAAAACAGACTTTCTCAAAAGAGCAGGAACAAAAATTACTTCGCGAACACCCATCATCAATAAACGCCAATGATATATCGAAGTATGCACAGGAATTTGATACACATCCGGCTATGATTATTGGACGATTACAATACTTACAGTTAATTCCTTATACTGTAGGTCACGAGTTTATAGTTCCTGTAAATCTTTCGGATAATAATTAAATAGTTTAATTGCTGCTTTGGTAATAATTAATGTTACTGAAATTTCATAAACCTGTCATGAAAACCACCAAAATAGAATGGACAGATAAAACCTGGAATCCGATAACAGGTTGTACCAAACATTCGGCAGGGTGTGCTCACTGTTATGCCGAAGTAATGTCGCGCAGACTAAAAGCCGTGCGATTAGATAAATATGCCTATGGTTTTCAGCTTACTATGCACGAAGATGCATTGGATGAGCCTAAGGCATGGAGAAAGCCGCACATTATTTTTGTATGTAGCATGAGTGATTTGTTTCACGCCGATGTAACGTTTGAGTTTATTGATAAAATAATGGATACCATACGGGCTACTCCACAGCACCGCTATCAGTTACTTACCAAACGGGCTGAGCGTATGGCTGAATATTTCATTACGCGTGAAGTTCCTTTAAATGCATGGCTGGGTGTAACAGTAGAATCGTCGGCAGTAAAACACCGCATAGATTCATTGCGTCATTTACCTGCAACAGTATGTTTTCTGTCGTGCGAGCCATTAATAGATGCGTTGGGTGAAATGGATTTGTCGAATATCGATTGGGTGATAGTTGGAGGCGAAAGCGGACCAAAAGCCCGCCCTATGAAAGAAGAATGGGCATTACAGATACAGGCACAATGCGAGAAACAAGGTTCCACTTTCTTTTTCAAGCAATGGGGTACCTGGGGCAGTGATGGCGTGAAACGCAATAAACACGAAAACGGCAAATTATTGAATGGTAAAGTGTGGCAAACAATGCCGGCGTAAGTAAAAATCTCTAAACTTCCCGGGAAGTAAAAGGAAATAAATAGAAAGTGAACAGACCCTCAGCCTGTTCACTTTTTTTATTTTATCAACTGGGTGAAAAAATATGCCGATAAATTTTGCAGAATAAAAATAAACGTTGTAAATTTGTGAAAGGAAAAAATACAATAAGATCACTCTTTCCCTCGTTTGCAACAAAGTAAAATACAGGTTTGATTAATTATTCAAATAATAACACTTAAAATATCAAGATTATGGAATGGTCTGAATTAATAATCCCCGCACCAACAAACCGTTAATTTGATTAAAGATTATATCTAAAATTATGACAGCACAATTTAGGGATATATTAATCTATCGTGGCGAATCTCATTTTATGAGTGCTGCGCCACTTTCTTCTTATTTGAAAGAAAAAAACATATCTGTAACATCAAATTGTAGTGCATGTTGGCGTGGATATTTTTCAACATGGGAGATGATAGAACGAAAACTTTATCTCATTAAATTAACGCCTTGTTTTACAGATGACGAAGGGAGCAAACTTTTGGATATGCAAAATTTGTTTCCGGGTCAGGAAAAAGTATTTGCTTCATGGTTCAGTGGTGAGATATTAATACAAGAAGGTGAACTTATTAAGTATTTCCATATGGGTTATTCTTCAAAATATGAAACTCATATGTATTTGATTTTCGAAAATGGAATAATTGAAGATGTAAGAATTGAAGATAATCGTGGTAAAGTTTTTACTGAAAAAGATCACCCATTTTATAATTTATTTCATAGAAATGAATAAATTAAATTTAATACAGCTTTAAAGATAAATTTCTCTCCCACTCGGATTCAGCCAGGAGCACTTGGTTGGGTGTTTGTAACGCAAAGGTAAAAACTGAAGATCTTGGTGATTGGTTGTTGCCGATGGGGATGAATGGGCAGGTAAGACCCCTAGCCTCCGCCAGTGGGCGGACAGGTTCTAAAGGGGAACAAGAATGAGAAATATAATATAATATAAAATATAATACAACCCCTCGTCCTCCTGCGTCGGCCACTCCCCTTTGCGAAAGGAAAGATCTGAGGAATGCGTGATTTTGCTCATTAAATAAAATTTATAATAGTATTTGCGAAGAATCTTAACTTTACACAAGATAATTAAAT
>CAIYTJ010000481.1 GCA_903929065.1 uncultured Bacteroidales bacterium
AAATTATAGTCTCTCCAAATCTTTAAGAGAAATAAGGTGGGTCAATATCTGCCGGAATGGCAGATATTTTTAGCTAATTTTCTGTTTTTAGCACTGGCTTGTCTTCCGTTTTAAGGGGTCAGTATGCTCCGGAATATCCAGGAGTTAAAGGCAGTATATGCTTTTTTGAAATAACATATGGCGCTGTCATATTGCTGCTGGTTTTCGTACATGCCGGCTTTATCGCAATAAATCATTCCCAACAATTTATTTCCGGAGACATTAACAGCATAATCCTGCGCTTTAATCAGACTTTTGGCCTGGTCATTCATATTCCCGCGGTTATTATCAATGCGGGCACGATAAAACCAGGCATAGCCGGCATGCAAAGCGTCGGATTCATTATAAAAGCCGGTAGCAATGGCAATAAGGGAATCGGATTCGGATTTGATATCGTTTTTATCAAGCGCCTGACTCATAAGGAGTGCATAGTATGCTTTATCGGATGCCCTTGTGAGTTTTTGGGATTGGAACCGCTGAAGGATATGCAATGCCGAATCGGGAGCAGTCTCCATAAGCTGTTCTGCTAAGGTAAGATCATGTGGAGTGCGTGTACAGGAAAGTATTCCAATTGCCACAGACAGGATTAACAGGAATCGAAAAAATATCTTACTCATGCAGCAAAGATACAAATTTTACGAATAAACTGAAATTCTGAAAAAAATCCGGGTTTCGCGAACCGAAGGTCATGACCATTGGGAATAAATCAAATTACTAAAATAAATAGCATCTGTTTAAAAAATTTCTATTGCCATGGAGTGGCAACATGTAAATAACCCCCGGTGAAGCTTGCGGAACCGGGGGATGTGAATAATCTAATATCTACAACCCCGAAGTGGGTTGAACCTAAAGAAAAAAGACATTTATTGAACCCCATTCGGGGTTCTCATTTCGCTTTTATCCTAATCCGCCGGTTTTACCGGCGGTTATTCATATTAAATCCTTACAGGATTATTTGATTCCGATAAGATAAACAAGTGCAAGGAAAATGAAAAATTATATTCAAAATAACATATACATAAATTGTAAGGTAAAGTATAGTACTATTCTTTTGGATATTAATTATATTATATTTTTTCAGCACACACTAAATAACCGCGATTGCAATTATTCCCTCTGGTCATGACCTTCGGTTCGCGAAACCCACATGGAGGTTACTTAAACTCGATCATAAATTCTGTCAAACTCTTGGTGGAAGGAATTCCAATCTTTTTACGGATGCGGTAACGACCTACTTCAACGCCTTTAAGCGATATATTCATCAAATGGGCAATATCTTTGCTTGAAAGATTCAGACGCAGATAGGCACAAAAACGAAGATCGTTGGAAGTGAGTTCGGGATAGGTGCTGTGCAGGTTCCGGAAGAAGTTTTCGTGTATACGGTCAAAGTTGGTTTGGAAAATAGCCCAGTCATCTTCCGACGACAGGTTTTCATCAAGCAACCGAATCAACTTATCGTAATATTTATTGGGATATTGGGTCCCTAACGCATTTTTCTGATTGATAACTTCTTCTTTGATGGTAACCAGAATCTCATTTTTCTTAATAATCGTCATGGTCGATTCGGCCAGTTCCTTGCTTTTCAGTTTAAGTTCCGATTCGAGTTTTTCATTTTGAAGGGCATAAATCTGCTGTTCACGCTTTTCAATTTCCCTGCGTCTGATTTCCACCTGTTCCAGCAATACCTTTTCCTTTTTCTGATGAATCAACCTCAAAATATACCTGTAAATACCGTATCCAATCATTAGAATCAGGATAATATACAGTATTCTGGCTGTTACACTCCAGTAAAACGGCGGCGCTACTTCAAACGTAAAACTTAATTCCGATAACTTGATGCCGCTTATAGTTAATACCTCCACTTGCAGGGTATATTCTCCGTGAGGAAGGTACTTGTATTCTTTTTGCGAAGAATTGGTTGGTTCGCTCCATACTTTATCCAGTCCTTCGAGTTTGTAACGGTAACAGATATTGTTCAGATTGCTGTATTGCGGATAAAATACGCTGAAAATAAGATTGTTTCGACTGAAAGGTGTTTCCGGGGTTTCTTCAGCCGAAAGCGGTAAAAATGTTACTTCCTTAGAAACGTTATTAGAAGTCTGAATACTTTTCAGTTGCAGTTTAGTCTGGGCAATCTTGTTGTCGTTTTGATTCAGGTGATATAAAGCCAATCCGTTTTCGAGTGTAAACAGGCATTCTTCATCCGAAATAGGAATAATGTTCTGATAATCGTCCACCGTTTGATTCAGAAACTGGGCATATTGAACCACATCGATTAATCTTGTTCCGGGTGATTTTACCTGCACCAATGCAGCTTCTCCATCGCGTATAAACCAATACAAATCACCATTAAACCGACAAATACGATAGGCATGCGAAAAATATCCGAGTCCCTGATTTAATTCCTTATAGGGTATGATTTTCTTTTGAATGTCGTCGTAGGTGTAAAAACCGGTATTATCCGTAAAAACAACGCGATTATTTACCATAAATACGTTGATAGGATAGTTATGTTTCTGATCGAGCGTTTTAAAAGTGCTGATATGTTCAATCTTTTTCAAATCGGTTGAAAGTTGAATGGCATACAATCCCTGATGCAAATGACTGGCCCAGATAACGCCGGTATAATCAATTTCAATATACCGTACCGGATTTACAAAATTGTCCACCGTGTGAGTAAATTTCCATCGGCCATTTACCTTTTCGTAAATGCAAAGTTGCGTGTAGGTTCCCTGAACCAATACTTCTTTTCCATGAATGACACCTTGTTTGACACAAATTCCGCCTTTAACCGGACTTAGTATACTTGTTCCACGGGATGAAACATCGAATGTTTCTTCGTTATTGCCGCACAAAACCTGATTATCAAACCGGTTCAAATTCCAAACCTGTCCTTTGATTTTCTGTTCCAGCTGTACATTCCGGATCATTTTCTTATCCACATTCAATTCGGTTTTATACAGACCCTGGTTTGTACCAATCAGTAATTCAGGTGCGTGATACGAAACGGCATAAATGGCTCCCACAGATGGCGTAAAGGAATGAATATACCGGATGGACGAATTTAGCTGAAGATAAGCAATCCCCTTGTCAAGCGCCAGCCAAAGGTTATTATCGTGGTCACAGGCCATTCCTAACACGGTGTTGTTTTGAAGTACATTCGATGTATTGAGTGTCCAGAGTTTTTGTCCCTTGTGGTTGATAGCCGTAACGCCATTCAGAATGGTTCCCAACAAAATCAGTCCATCGGGCGAAATAACTGCATGATTTATCTCTGCTTTTTTAATTTCAGCATCGGCATCGGTAGCAAAACGGGTAATATTAGTTCCGCTGTAGAGAAATAATCCGTCCGATTTGGTAACCAGCAATGCATTGGCTGCATCAAACTTCAACACCGCAATCACAGGACTTTTCAACATACTGTTTCCAATTCCAAAAAAGGAATTGTTTGCTGCATTCAGGCTGCTGAAACCATATTGTTCGGTATGTGTGTAAATCTGCTGATTATAAATGCTGAAAAACAGGAAAGAAAGCGGACAGCGAATGCCTTTCACTTCACCGTCCTTATAGGTAAAATAGGAAGTAAATGATTGAAAAATGATAGTTCCGTTGTAATCCAGAATATTCCAAATCTCATCGTTCTGCATCTTATATCCTTTCAGTTTCGATGAAACAGAGGTATAATGCATCTGCCCTTTATCGTTCTTTTCGAAAAAACCAAATTCTTCGAATGACCCGACATAAATCCGGTTATCCTTACCGGCCATCAACGACCGGACAAGTTTGTTCTCGGGCATTTTATGTGTTTCCCATGATGAACCATCGAATTGCAGCAGTCCCAGGTTATTCCCAAAATACATCACCCCATCCCTTCCCTGCCCTACCGACCAGTTCTGATTGGATGCATTATAATCTTTTCGGGTAAATTGTGTAACAATGGGAGTAAATTCCTGTGCAGAAAGAAAGAAGGAAATAAAAAGCAATGAGCAAAGTAAATACTTTGAGGTAGAACTATGCATGTGAAGTAGTTTTGGTTAACAATAAAATAGTTTTCAACTATTTGCGATAACAAATTACGTAAATTTCTTTGATATGGCAAAATAATCCATAACATATTTTACTGAAAATTGAATCTGAATAATTGCAATTCACTATCAGAAATAAAAAAAGCACTTGCAATAATTAAATTGCAAATGCTTTTCGTGACCCAGGAGGGGCTCGAACCCTCGACCCACAGATTAAGAGTCTGTACATTTTGAAAATCAGTACTTTTCAATGTTCCGTAAAACTAAATTAAATATCTAATTATCAAATGCAAAGATATTATTTTTATTTCATTAAATTTCATTACTCCGATTATTTGTTGTATTTTTGTGTGTGCAAGTGTGTGTACATAAACAATACCAACATGGAAACGAACAAAGAAAAAGAAATTTCAAGCAAATTGTATTACAGTGGTTTTGGCGTAACTATCAATGTTACAAGGGATTCAAGGCGAAAAGACACAAAAGAAAGTTGCCCTTTGAAGTGGTGTGTTACCTATCAAAGAAAACGTTCCTATTTTAAAACTGATATATCATTAAATGGTACAGATTGGACGTTATTTTTAAAAGAAAGTAAGGTTAAGAAAATACAAGAAATTACCGATTCATTACAGACGTATTTCGATAGTGTTTTAAAAAGTCAAATAAAAACACTTTCAGAAAGTGGAACGTTTACTTTTGATTCATTAAACAAGCGATTAAGTAAGAATGCAGGCGATAATTTGTTTGATGCTTATGATATTAAAGTAGAAAACATGAAAGCCGAAGGTCGCATCGGAAACGCTTCGTTTTATCAATGTTCAAAAAATTCTATTGTTGCGTACACAGATAAAAAACTGAAAATTTCGGATATTACGATTAGTTGGTTGAATGGATATTATAAACATTTAATTGGAAAAGGTATTTCTTATGCTACAATGGGGATGTATTTACGCTCACTTCGTGTTATTCTAAACGATGCCGTTATAAGTGGAATAATAACAGAAAATAGTTATCCGTTTGGCAAAGGGAAGTTTGTAATACCAACAGCCAAAGGGCGTGATTTGAGTTTGGAACTTGCCGACATTAAGCGAATAGCAGAATACAACTGTCAGAGTAGAACAACCGAGATGTGCCGTGACTTATGGATATTTTCATATTTGGCAAATGGTATTAATTTTGGCGATATGCTTACTTTGAAATTTGAGAATATCAAAAACAAAGAAATTTCATTTAAACGAGCCAAAACCATACGAACATCAACGGAAAAAATCGACATTCTGATTCCGATATTAGAGCCATTACAGGATATTATCGACAAGTGGGGAAACGCTCGAAGTCCAAAGAAATACATCTTTCCATTTCTGAATGATTGCAAGACTGAAACCGACAGAAAGCGTGAAATTTTAAATGTTATCCGACTGACTAACAAACATATCAAAAGAGTTACAACGGCTCTTAAAATGGATGATATATCAACTTATAATGCAAGACATTCATTTGCAACTGTACTAACTAAAAAGCGTGTGCCGGAAAGCTATATTTCGGAAAGTTTAGGACACAGTAAAAACAAAACAGTTACACAAAATTATTTTGGCAGTTACAACAAAAAGGAACGTATCAAATATAACTCTCTATTGATTTGGGGAAAAGGTAGAACACGAACAATTAAAACAAACATACTATGGAAGAAATAAAAATTTTAAAAACGCTTGAGGTTCTAAATGGAATTTTAGATTTTTGGATTAAAAGACAACCAGAAAACCTCACAAATGTTTACATTGGTGGATTTTCAGAAATTGATTTCAACAAAATTTATACTTTTACAAGTCAAAAAATTTATAATGAAGCAGAAAGTATTTTGCAGAAATATAATTCTATTCAAAATAAGTGTTTTGGCACTCAAACTATTTACTATAATCATTCAAAGTTAGGTAGAACAGTATTGTTGTTAAATTATAATTTTGAATATGATTCATGGGAAATGGTGAGTGGTGAGTTAAACGGTGAACCAGCAAGCGGTCGATTTTTTTCACATTCATTAAAAAGGGATTCTGCACACGAATTATTTCCGCTTTCTGATAATGAAAATGTATTATCGCCCGGGGGGATTGTGGCTTTTTGCAACAATATACTTAATGTACCTAAGGAAGAAAAAATTAAGGAAAGTACTTTAAAAACGAAAATTAAAGATAATCACACAGTACGATTAAAATTGATTCATACTTTTTTGAAAGCTGAAA
>CAIYTJ010000482.1 GCA_903929065.1 uncultured Bacteroidales bacterium
ACCAAATTCGGATACGTTCAACAGCAAATCCACCAGGGAAATTCATTTCTGACCAACCTGACTCAACCAACCGAAATCAGTACTAATCTTTCCTTGTCCGACTTATTTGAAGTTGGGGACGCAAAGTATAAACTTTGGCTGGATAGTCTGTTTACGGTTCTTTCGCCAGAAACTTTCGTAAAAATCCGTAACGGTTTCATTTCCTCTTTTCCAATGAAAGGAACGATAAATGCTACATTGCCAAATGCCGCAGAAATCATTCTAAATGACCCTAAAGAGAAAGCAGAACACGCTACCATTGTAGATTTAATCCGCAACGATTTGAGTCTGGTTGCCGAACAAGTGGACGTAAAGCGATACCGGTATATTGATAAATTAAAAACGAACAAAGGTGATTTATTGCAGGTAAGTTCTGAAATTTCAGGCCGTTTGCCCGAAAATTATCATTACAGGCTTGGTGACATTTTGTTCTCTTTACTTCCGGCTGGCTCTATTACCGGTGCCCCAAAAGCCAAAACACTTGAAATTATCCATGAAGCCGAAGGGTATAATCGAGGCTTTTACACAGGTATTTGTGGTTGGTTTGATGGCGAAAACTTTGATTCGGCAGTTATGATTCGTTTCATTGAACAAAACGGCCATAAGTTGATATTTAAAAGCGGCGGTGGCATTACGGCTCAGAGTGAAGTAGAAAAAGAATACGAAGAATTAATTCAGAAAGTATATGTCCCGATTTGTTGAAACCATTAAACTAAACGACGGCGTTTTCTATCGTCTCAAATTTCATCAAAAGCGTGTAAATAAGGCTTTTGAAACATTCTATCCAGATGAAGAACCGATTAAACTGCTTGACATTTTAAATCAAACATTGATTCCGCAAGAAGGTCTGTTTAAATGCCGGATTGTGTATGATTCAGAAACTTCACAACTGGAGTTTATGCCTTATACGAGGCGCGAAATAAATTCATTGAAGGTTGTTGTGATGAATCTGGAAAGTAAAACTTACAAACCTGAAGACAGAACGGCTTATAATGAAGCTTTTGCCCAACGGGGCGATTGTGACGATGTATTAATTTCAAGAAATGGAATATTGACTGACTCTTCGTATACCAACGTGGCATTTTTCGATGGAAAAGTCTGGTTTACACCACGAAAACCTTTGATTTATGGTGTAAATCGGGCCGAATTATTGGAAAAAGGAAAGTTGATTGAAAAAGAGATTAAGGTAGATGATTTGAAACATTTTCAGCAAATCGCCTTGTTTAATGCCATGATTGAATTTGGAGAAATAGTACTGGATATCAATAGCATATCACTTTAAAAAGCTTATTCAAACCGGGTGTTTGCCGTTTGAAATAGTTCAAAATAGCAGCCTTTCAGAGCCATTAAATCGCTGTGAGTGCCCGATTCGATTACTTCGCCTTCCTTGAAAAAATAAATCAAATCAGCCCATTGAACTGTCGTAAGCCGGTGACTGATAATAACAGCCGTTTTTTGGTGTGACAATTTTTTCAGGCTGTTTATAATTTGTTTTTCCGACTCGGCATCCAATGCACTCGAAGGTTCATCCATTAAAATGAGCGGCGAATCGCGATAAAAAGCGCGAGCAATGGCTATTTTCTGCCATTGACCGATGCTTAGCTCCTCCCCGCCTTTGAATAAATTTCCAAGCAACGTATTATAACCGTCAGGCAACTTTTCCAGAATATCATCAATTCCCGCTTTTCGGGCGGCTTCTTTTGCCTTGGCCAGATCGAATGGAATTTCAGCATTTCCAAGACCAAGATTTTCGAGCGCCATCAAATTATACAATGCAAAATCCTGAAAAACAGCGGTAATATTTTTACAAATAACAGATTGTCCAAGTTCTGAAGCGTTTATTCCATCGATGCTGATTTTACCCGAATTAGGTTCATAAAATCCACACAACAATTTAATCATCGTGGTTTTACCGGAACCGTTTGCACCAACAAATGCGACTGTTTTGCCAGCAGGAATGGTTATATTAACCGATTTCAGCACATTTCGTTTACTCGTTTCATACTTGAAACTAACATTTTCGAATCTGATTTCATTTTTTAATCCAAATGTCAAATCTGCAGCTGCGGAAACTCTGGATTTTGTTGAAATATTTAAAAATTCAATGAAATCTTTCAGGAATGTATTGTCTTCCACAATTTGAGTAATGGAACGGAAAAAATCGTTTAAAACCGAATAACCACGCTGAAAAGCAAAGAAAAACAGAACCACTGTACCGATGGAAATTTCGCCCTTCATTTTCAGCATCGAAACAAATCCTAACGAAATAAATATCAACAAAATAGCAAAAACCTGAGCAAAAATACCAAGTCGAAGTTCAGATTTTCTTAGCTCAATTTTTTGATCAAAGAGTGTGTTCTGAACATCCGTGAATCGTTTTTTAAAGAAACCTGCAAAACCAAATAATTTCAATTCCTTTGCAAACGGAAAACCGGTTAGAATGCGGTTGTAGTAATACATTTCACGTTCTTTGGTGCTCTGAATTTCTTTTAGTTTATATAATTTTTGCGAGAATTTTAATCTAACCAGAATGCCCGGAATTATTGCAACCAACAACACCAACACCAAATACCACCGGATTGAGACGAAAAGTCCAAGCAAAAACAAAGCAGAAGCAACCGATTTGATTCCCAGCAACAATTCGTTCATTATTTTTAATGGACGATAAGAAGCTTCCTGAACTGCCCGATGAATTTTATCCTGTTTATCCGGATTTTCGTAGTTCGACAAATCCAGTAAAACATGCTTTGAGTGGAGCTTATCGTAAATATGTTTGGAGACTGATTGCGATAATTTTTCGCTGAAGTATGAATTGATTTCTGAAAGAATGGCACTTGTCAGAAAAACAAGAGCCGTTAAAATCAAAAAAAGAATGAAAATTAGCTGCTGATTCGAATTTGGAATTATCGGTTTTGTAAGCTGATCAATCAGAAATTTAATGCAGACGATAATAGCAAAAGGTATAATTCCTTGTAATACAGCAAGTACTGCATTTTTTAAAAGAATTTTTCCTGAATTTTCAGAAACTACTGACAGGTTATTCTTTAATGAGCGAAAACCTGAATTAAGTCTGTTGATTCTGTTTTTCAGTCGGATATAGAGGTCGAAAGCCGGAATAAGCAAAAAGGAAAAATACGTTGAAGTAAATCGCTGAAACCGCATTAAAGGGCTATCCAATCTTCTTAACCGGTTTTTTCGTTGAATGGAAGTGATTTTTCCGACCAACTCTTCACTGGTAAACGGGGCATCATGAAAATTGTTTTTATCGCCTTTGGTTTCAAAAACCCGAATGCCTTTCTGGTAAAAAATATCAGTTAAACGGTGTGCTACAAGTATCTCATTTGCCTTAAAAACAACTACATCGCCTATTTTCAGTTCATCATGAGTGCATTTTTCCACATGCCCCAAATCGCCGTCTTTCATGGTCGGGAACATGCTGTTTCCCTGCATTCTGAAACTCAGTGTCCGGTTTTCATCCAGCAATGATTCAGCTATCTCAACCAATTGATTATTTAGTTTCTGTTTTTTCATTGGCTAAAATAAAGTTGACCACACTTTTGTCGGGCACAAATCCCAATTCATAAACCGGAATGTTCAGGCATAGATTGCTAAAAAACTCCAATCTACTTTGTATAAATTGTTTATCAAAATTATTTTGAATGCTGAAAGCCATAACTTTGGAAATTGCCAAAGCACCGCTTAGTTTTTTAATCTTATTTTCAGGAGAATGGCTGATTAAATAAATGGCATTCAAAGGAGCTTTTTTGGGTCTGTCAGTGTAATACATCGGCGTATTATAGGCGAAATAGCCATCAGCTGATTTTCGTATAATAATCCGGTCGTCATTGATTATTAAATTTCCGGCATCTGCCCATAATTTTGAAATTGTACTTTTACCATTCCCTGAAAATCCGGTAAAAATCCTGGCCTGTCGACCATCAAAAGCACACGAGGCATGCATCATTACAGCATCCGACTTTAAGGTCATATAATGCATGATAATAGGTCCCATCGGGTATCGCAGAGGTAATAATTTTCCATCAGACAAATTTGAATAAACTTTCCAATGATTAAAACTCGCATCAAGTACAGCCATTTGTTGAATTTCATCCCTGTTTTGCTGATTGTAAATAACAAATATCAAGTCTTCTTCTTTTTTATGAATGGAATAAAACCGCTGTTCATCGTTTTTAGCTTCAAAAACCAAATGGGAATCTTTAAGGATATCTGGTTTTATGCCATTGTAACATTTTATTACAACATCCGGTTTATTATCAATGTGTTGAACTGTGAATGGCAAATAACCTTCTTCAAGTTCAATTATCAAATCAGAAAACAGCGCTATTGTAAAACCGGCAATAATCAGATTCAGTTCGTTTTGAGTTTTTTTCATTAATCAGAATTCACTTGTTTGCCAGCAGCTTTTCCATTTGTTTCAAGAAATTTTCAATATCGTTTTTTGCCGTTTCATTATCAATGTCAAACGTCTCAACAATGGCAGCTTCCAGATTGCTTGTGCTTGTTTTATCAGTTATATTTTCCCAAATAAACCTGGCAGTTTCATTCAACGTGAAAAGCTCACTCATTTGCGCGACATTATTCGTGAGCGGAACTAAAATTAACTCATTTCCCACTTCGCGCGAAACAAACTTTGATTTCAGGTTACTTATTTTGGCAATATCCATTGTGATTTTTTTTGACAAGTTTATGCAAAGATAAATATTTTTTCGAATTAATGCTAATAAAAAAAATCCCCGATTGTTCGGGGATTTTTCAATTTAGATATTAGCTAAGTTGAGATTTGAATGGATCATTATCCAAGTTTTCCGGAACAAAACCGGTAGGTTCACCAGGTCCAACGGGAGGTGTCGAATCTAACGTTAATGAAATGTCTTTATCAAGAATTATCACTTCTATATGTGGTTGAGAATAAATCTGCCCTTTTGTTTTTTTGCTATCTTTTTTCATTGACCCATTAATTAAAAATTAGCTTTCCTGAATAATTTTTGCCGTTATTTGTAATAGTAACTATATAAACTCCTATATCATTTGGGATATTCATAATTGTTGAGGATGCAGTAATTTGTTTAGTCAACAGTTTTTGACCTAGCACATTACTAACAGAAACAGAAGCGTCCTTACTAACTAATTCATTGCAATTAATTGTGATTTGATTTGCAGAGCTTTTGTAAATAATTAACTTACCATCAGAAACTAAATCAGTTGTTTTAGTAGAAATTGACGCTGATTTGAAAATTATACTAAACCTGGTCGTTGAATTTGTTATATCTGAGCTAAAACTGTAAGGAGAATTGGTTATATCAGTTTCAGGGTTCAATACATTCTGATTATCATTAAGAATTACTCTGATGCTTGAGTCGAAATTAGTTATTTCGCTCGCTCTTATAGAAAAAGTATTTTGCTGTCCGGTAGTGAATCCCAATGGAATTTCAGTATCCAAAGGCACTGTATTCATTCCGTTAATAACGAGTTGTTCACTCCCAATTGCAGTGTAAATTTCTGGGATTGAAGGATTTGCATTACTCATTTTATCCGAATCATATTGATCGTAATCATTAGAAGCTTTTGGATTAGAATACAATACAGTTTCATCGCTATATGTTCCATCTGACACCTGCAAACGAAGAACTTGTTGATTGATATTTTTTATAGCTGGAGTCCTGAATTTATTATTGACGTTATCCTGATGAGTGCGGTTAGCATTCAACAAATTTAGTGTTGCCGTAGATTTTCCGTTTGCAACCCGCACCCAAAAGGCCTGCATAGGTGGTATGCAATTTGATACAGCCAATCCGCTGTTTCCAGTACTAACACCACTTGGAATATTATAAGTATCAAAAACATATCCACCATTATAACTTCTATACCAATAACTTTGAATAATATCAGTATTTGAAGCCAAATTATCAATATTAATGAATGATGGATATGGATTTCCAACTAAATTAAAGCCTTCTTTGGTTTTTCCGGCTGTGCGTGTTAATCCGATTGATTTATCACCAGTATTAAGTGCCGTTCCAGTAAATGTAATTATTGAAGTGCTTGCTGCTTGAACGATATATCCTTTCATCATTGTTGCTGCTGTTCCAGAACTTACACTTTCCCAATATGCAGTAGCAGGAGCGCTGTAACCAGTATTATTTCCGGGTTCATCATATTTGTAATAGGTATAACCAGAAGGTAAATTCCCGGACACAGGTGATGATATATACCAGTTTCGGGTAGAAGCGAGATTTTGTTGAACCGTAGCAGCACCTGTTGTTCCACCAATAGTTGGAGGTGTGAGAATAGTTGCTGTACCGGAAGCATCTGATAATAAATTCAATGTTCCGTTGTTAGTTAATTCGGTATTAATGCTTAAATGCTTAGATGCGCTTATTGTTAGTGTTGCACCAGAGCCAATAATCAGACTTCCTGTGGCAACTCTGTTTTCGTTAACTTGTACTGTTCCAGAATTGACGGTAATATTCTGTGGGATTTCAGTAGTTGACCAAGTTTTATCTCCTGAGTTTACCTGATAAGTAGCGCCAACCCCCTGGTTGAATTTAAGTATTGCCCCTGTCCCGTAAAAACCATTTGGAGGATCGGTAGATATATATCCACCCGAACCAATTTCCAGTGTTCCTGTCAATGATGTCCCGGCACCAAAGGAAGCGCCTACATTGGAAGAGCCACCAGTTTTATTTAATGTAATATTTTGAAAAGCAATAGTTCCTGAAATACCTTGAATTGCATCGCCGCTAGCAGGAGCTCCGGTAAAAACAACAGTTGAACCTCCTGAACCATTTGACCAGCTTCCACTATTGTTTAATGTAGTTATTGTACCGGCAGAAGATTTTGAAATCGTAAGAGTTCTTGGTGTTACATCACTGGCGGTAAAAGTTCCTCCTGAATTAATGGTAAGTCCTGAAATAGTTGCATTCCCATTTAATGTTATATTATGACCCGATTGAATTGTAATTGATGAAGCTGATATGTCCGGCACCAATGTGGCTGTTCCCCAATTTACATTATTAGGAGATGACTCCCATGAACCAGCCGTATTCCAATTACCAGTTGCTTTTGAACGATAATTATCTGTAGCTGATGAAGATACTGTAAATGTAGCGGTAACAGCAGCATTATCAGCTTGATTCCAGGAACCACAATTATATCTCAACTGACTATGAGAAATAATTTCAAAATTGTAAACACCGGGAGCCAATCCACTTAAAAGATTTACACTTGAACCATCCCAACCGACCCTTCTGTTATTTCCGGAACTACATTGAACATCCTGAACAGAGCAAGCTGAACCATATCCACCAACATTAAAAGTACTGGTTGCAGAAGCAGGTCTAGATCCACTTTGTAACCAAATTCTATATTCAACTTGCCCTGTTACAAAATCTGCATTATCAGTCCAACCATCAATGACCATACCGTTCAAAACCAATGCCGAAACAGACCCAAAATTGTATGTATTGAAGGCTTGAGCACCATTTAAAGTGTACCATGAACAAAAACTATCATTATTAAATCCTGAATTTACAATATAGGGAGTTTTTGATGCACCGTTTTTCTGGATTATGACTCCAGTATTACCATAACCACCATTTGCAGATACTTGCTGACTAAATAAAAATCCAAAAATCACGATTGAAATGAATCTCCAGTTTCTTCTGGAAAACGAATAAAGGTGTAAAATGTTCTTTTTCATAAACTATAATTTTAGGATTTTATTTATCAATTTACAAAAATATATATGATTAATAAATAATGTACTCGTCTGTCATTAAATTATTTATAAAATAAGTGCAATCGTTTGCGTTGACATTATAAAAAAACTCCGAACCCTTTTCAGGATCCGGAGTTTTTGCGGAAGCTACGAGATTCGAACTCGTGGTACGGTTGCCCGTACGTCAGTTTAGCAAACTGGTGGTTTCAGCCACTCACCCAAACTTCCAAACTTTGCTTTAGCGGGTGCAAATATAGGAAAGGTTTTTTGATTATCAAAACCGTTTTTGGAAATTTACTATTTACTATTTACAATTTATATTTTAATACTTGACAATCTGATAATTAAAACAAAAATTGCAATTTTCACAGGGGTTTTAATATCTTGATTTGCATAAAACCCTGGAGCAAATACCTTAACTAAAATTAACCCCATTAAACCTACTGAATAAGCAACCAATGCTCGTGATGTCATTATTACTGAGA
>CAIYTJ010000483.1 GCA_903929065.1 uncultured Bacteroidales bacterium
AGTAAATTTATTTATTCCCTGTATTTATATTTTGTATATAACGCTGAATATATGCATTTTAATTCAATTTTACAGACAGAATAAGACTTTTATAAGTACAAAAAAATAAAAAATAATTTATTAAAAAGCCTTGTTTATTCAAATTTTATTACATTTGTAGGTCAATTTTAAATCATAACATAATGGCGAAAATAAAAGGTGCGGTAGTTGTAAATACGGAACGGTGCAAAGGCTGCAATTTATGTGTAGTTGCCTGTCCTTCAAATGTTTTAGCACTAAATAAAGAGGCAAACTCTAAAGGTTACAATTTTAGTACCATGGTCAATCCCGATGATTGCGTGGGTTGTGCTGCATGTGCCTGGGTTTGTCCGGATGCTTGTATAACCGTTTATAAAGTAAGAGTTTAACAGAATGTCTTACGATTTAAAACTAAAAGAAATGAATGATTCAAAAAAACAGAATATCGACGAAGTTGTGCTAATGAAAGGCAATGAAGCCATTGCTCATGCTGCAGTTCGTTGTGGTTGTGATGGTTACTTTGGTTATCCGATAACACCTCAATCGGAAATAATGGAAACTTTGATGGAACTTGAGCCCTGGAATACCACCGGAATGGTTGTTTTACAGGTAGAAAGCGAAACTTCGTCCATTAATATGGTTTATGGAGCTGCCGGTTGCGGAAAAAAATCTATGACAAGTTCTTCAAGCCCAGGCGTAAGTTTAATGCAGGAAGGAATTTCCTATATTGCCTGCGGTGAATTACCCTGCCTGATTGTGAACGTAATGCGTGGCGGTCCCGGTTTGGGAACCATTCAACCAAGTCAAGCTGATTATTTTCAGTCGGTAAAAGGCGGTGGTCACGGCGATTACAAATTAATCACACTGGCACCTGCTTCCGTTCAGGAAATGGCTGATTTTACGGTATTGGGGTTTGATTTGGCATTCAAATACAACACTCCGGCATTGCTTTTAGCAGACGGCGTTATCGGTCAAATGATGGAAAAAGTGGTGCTTCCACCTTTTCAACCACGTTTAACCGACGAAGAAATCGCCAAAAGAAGTCCGTGGGCAACGGTAGGAAAACCGGCAACCCGCAAACCAAATATTATCACGACATTATCACTGGAAGCAGAAGAAATGGAAACCATCAACCTTCGACTGCAAGCCAAATACCGTGAAATTGAAAAGAATGAAGTTTTATTTGAAGAATACGACTGCGAGGATGCTGAATATCTTGTTGTGGCATTTGGAACAAGTGCACGCGTAAGTCAAAAAGCAGTGGAAATGGCCCGTGCAGAAGGCATTAAAGCCGGTTTGTTACGTCCGATTACACTTTATCCATTCCCGACTAATGCAATCAGTAATTATGCTGATAAAGTGAAAGGAATTCTGACGGTGGAAATGAGTGCAGGACAAATGGTTGAAGATGTGCGACTTGCAGTAAACGGCCGTGTGCCGGTTGAATTTTACGGAAGATTGGGCGGTATTGTTCCTTCTCCAGATGAAGTATTGAATGCGTTGAAAACCAAACTTGTTTAAAGACATTGACCATTTAAACATTGACTATTTATCATTTAAATGTTTTTAATGGTAAATGGTAAATCAAAAAATAGTAAATTAAAACGTTATGACAACAGCTGAAATAATAAACCCTGCAAATTTGGTTTACGAAAAACCGAAACTATTAAATGACACTCCAATGCACTACTGCCCGGGTTGCAGTCACGGTGTGGTTCATAAACTGATTGCTGAAATTATCGGCGAAATGGATATGCAGGAAAAAACTATCGCCATTGCGCCTGTTGGCTGTGCGGTTTTTGCATACAAATACATTGATGTGGACTGGCAACAAGCTGCACACGGACGCGCTCCTGCTGTTGCAACAGCCGTCAAACGCCTTATGCCTGATCGCTTGGTATTCACTTACCAGGGTGACGGAGATTTAGCAGCCATCGGAACGGCTGAAACCATTCATGCGTGTAACCGCGGTGAAAATATTGCCATTATTTTTATCAATAATGGAATCTACGGAATGACCGGAGGGCAAATGGCACCAACGACATTGGATGGAATGAAATCCTCAACCTGTCCGAATGGCCGTAATGTGGAATTAAATGGAAATCCGCTTGATATCACTAAATTATTGGCTCAATTGGATGGAACCTGTTACGTTACACGTCAAAGTGTTCACAATATAGCCAATACACGTAAAACTAAGAAAGCTATTCAAAAAGCTTTTGAAAATTCTATGGCTGGAAAAGGAACTTCGGTTGTAGAAGTAGTTTCAACCTGTAACTCCGGATGGAAAATGACACCGGAAGCTTCCAACGACTGGATGGTGGCAAATATGTTTCCGAAATATCCTCTTGGCGATTTGAAAAACGAATAAAATTTCCAATTTTTTAATTTACAATTCCCAATTGAAACTAAATAATTGGAAATTGGAAATTGATAATTATATAATTGAATATATGAAAGAAGAAATAATCATAGCAGGATTTGGCGGACAAGGCGTACTTTCGATGGGTAAAATACTCGCTTATTCAGGGTTAATGCAAGGTCAGGAAGTAAGTTGGATGCCATCTTACGGACCGGAACAACGTGGTGGAACAGCCAATGTAACCGTGATTCTGAGCGACGAACGGATCAGTTCGCCTGTTTTGAATTCGTATGACACGGCAATAGTTTTAAACCAGCCATCTCTCGATAAATTTGAAAGCAAGGTAAAACCTGGCGGAACCTTAATTTTCGACAGTAACGGTTTCCACCGTTTCCCTACACGCACCGATATTAATATTTATCAGATTGACGCCATTGAATATGCTTATGCCAACGATACTACCAAAACGTTCAATATGATTATTCTTGGCGGTTTATTGAAGGTTCGTCCGATTGTACTGATTGAAAATGTATTGAAAGGATTGAAAAAATCACTTCCTGAACGCCACCACCACTTGATTCCGATGAATGAAAAAGCCATTCAAACCGGAATGGAATTAATAAAGAAACTGAATTAAAAATCGATCGATAATATACATCAAAAAACGCTGCAAACTCACAAGTTTGCAGCGTTTTTTATGTCTTAATTTATTTATTTCCTTTTATATTCTACAAAAGAATAAGCATACAGATTCTTTTCATCAGGTTCATAGTCTTCACGACTAACTTCTTCCCAAACGTCAAAATCAATTTCCGGGAAAAAAGTGTCAGCTGAAAATTTATCGTGCACCCACGTGATGTACATGTAATCAACTTTGTCAATGCTTTGTTTGTAAACAGTAGCACCACCCATTATAAAAACCTGTTCTTCGTGTTCACAGAGGAAAATAGCATCTTCCAGCGAATCTGCTTCGAAGTAACCTTCGCTTACTCCTTCTGACATTACGGATGTCAAAACAATGTTTTTGCGGTTGGGAAGCGGTCCTTTCGGCAAACTTTCAAAAGTACGTTTTCCCATCACAACGGCGTGACCCGTAGTAAGTTGTCTAAAATGCTTCAAGTCTGCCGGCAAATGCCAGGGTAGATTGTTTGATTTACCGATAGCGTAATTATCGGCAACGGCGGCAATAATCGAAATTTTTGACATAAATATTATATTTAAAGAAATGCTTTCGCTTTAGGCGGTCTTCTTTCAGACGGCTTGCAAAACTACAAAAAAAAACGGATAATCAATTCCGACTATCCGTTTTAAAATATCATTTAACTGTATGTAAAAGTTTTATTTTTGTATGAAACTATTACAATTCTTATATTAGATTATGCGAATTGCAATCAATTCGACTATTTAAATATCAGATAGCTAACTCAAGTTTGCTCTTTATCTTGGTTATCTTGTCGGTATTTTCTATGATAAAATCGTCGACCGTGAATTCACTGAAAGACTTATTTTCAATCAGTTTAATGGTTGGTTGAGTTTCCAAAGGCTCCTTATTAAGCAATTCATTTACAGCGTCAAAATGCCTGTCGTATATATGAAGATTTTGTACGAAGTGACAAAAAACTCCGGGTTTATATCCTAAATGCGAACAAACCATTAACATCAATGCCACATATTGAGTTTTATTGATATAATTTGCTACCAGATAATCTGAACTCCGCTGAACAAGCGTTACGTCCAGATATATTTCATTACCAACTTTGCGGGCACTCCACAGCGTTTCATAGGCACAAGGATACAAACCTTTGGTTTCTTTTAAATCAGCATATTGATACAAATTTAAAATATGCCGCCGTCCAAAAGGACTCTTAGCCAACCCATCCAACAATTCATTCATCAAATTATACTTGTTGACCGTATATCCATACCGGTTACCAATAGTAGAATCACCAATATTCCATTCGTCCCACCAGTTTATGCCTAATTCATGAGCAGTATCTAATGAATTTGATTGTTTTTGATATATCCACAGAATTTCTTTTATACCTGTTTTAATGGCCGTATTTCTCAGTGTAGTTATCGGAAACTCATTTTTTGAAATATCATATTTTTCAAAGACCTGAGTAATAAATTTCGACTTTGCTTCAACCCCATCAGCATATTTGGGTCTTGAGTTTTCATCCCAATATCCATTCTGAAGAATTTCGTTTATATTTTCAATGAAAAATTTATCTGCTTTAATCATATATCAAACATTAAACAATTATTGAACACAGCTGCACTTTTTACTTATCTAATATAGTTTATAAGTCGTTTTCACCACCCTGAATTCGGTGCGGCGATTAATCTGATTGGCTGTTTCCTGTTGTTCGGGAGTGAGTTTCAGAATAAAATCCTGAGTCAAAACATCATTTTCTTTCAGGAAAGCATATTTTTTGGCAAGAGCTGCATCAACAACCACCGGTTTATCTTTTCCATTTCCAACAGAAGTCAATCGTTGAGCTTCAATTCCTTTTGAGATCAGGTAATCAACAACCGATTTGGCACGTCGCTGCGATAAAACCATATTTTCCGTTGCACTTCCTACGTAATCGGTATTGGCACTGATTTCAATGGTGATATTCGGATTGTCAGTAAGCATTTTTACCAACACCTGCAAACCGCTTTCCGAAGCAGGAGTCAAATCCCATTTGCCGAATTCGTAGAAAATATTCTCAATCTGAATCGGTTTCGATATGGATGACAATTTGAAATTTACTTTGAATGTTTTGCTTTCAGTCATGCCCTGCGTAGAAACGGCATTCTTCTGATTGAGATAACCGCGGGCTGTTGCCAGCATGACGCAATCCATGTCTTTATCCAGTTTCAGGCGGTAGGTACCATCTTTTTTGGATTGAATGCGGGCATTCACACCCGTATTGCTTATCATTCTGACTGTCGCATCGGGAATTTCAACACCTTTTTCGTCGGTGACTTTTCCTTCAATGCTGTAAGCCAGTTCGGGTATTTCAAAACTCCAGATGGCGTCAATTCCCTTGGTTTCGTTTCTGTTCGATGAGAAATAACCTTTTTGCGATTTGCCTTCGAAAGTCATTCCAAAATCATCTGCAGAAGAATTTATTGGCGAACCCATATTTTCCACCATCCAGCCGCCCTCTTTTTTAGGAGTTGCTTTGTAAATATCCAGCCCGCCAAAGCCTATTCGTCCGTTTGAAGAGAAATACAACGTTCCATCGGCACTTACGCTCGGGAACATTTCATCGCCGGGCGTATTAATGTCCGGACCAAGGTTTTCGATATACTTGCATTCTCCGTTTACCAGCGTGCCTTTCCAAATGTCTTTGCCGCCCAATCCTTTTTTGGAATCGGACACAAAATACAAAGTCTGTCCGTCAGGTGAAATAGCCGGATGAGCCACTGAAACCGTGCTATCTTTGAAAATAGTAATCTTTTGCGGTTTACTCCAGGTACCTCCGGCACGGTTGGACATCATGATTTCGGTTCCACGCGCTCCATCGGCCACATAGGGCGAACGGGTGAAAAACATCATCTTTCCATCCGAGCTGAATGAACAAATACCTTCATCGTTTATCGAGTTTATATCACCTTCAATTGCCTCGGGTGTTTCCCATTTTCCGGTGGCATTCTTACGGCTCACAAAAATATCGTTGTTTGGCAAACCGGTGATGGCGCTGTTCTTCTGAACGGCTTTCTTATCTGCCGGTCGTGTAGAGGTAAATGCAATCATCTCGGCACTCGTACCTGCATAGGCCGGACTGAAACTGGAAGTACGGCGCAAATTAAAATCCGTCGACCGTTTCACCACAAATTTGTTAGGGGTTTTCAACAATTCAGCCGCATTCTTTGAAGCGGTCAATCCGTTTAATGCCACAATATTCGTACTGTCATTTTCCAGGTATATATCGTAGTATTTGGCAGCTTCGGCGTATTTTCCGTTTTGTTGAAGTACCTGCGCGTATCTCAGGAATACAATCGAATCGGAATAATTATTCCGAATGGCATTCAGGTATGCCTGCTCTGCCCTGCCCTGATTTATGAGCCGGTAACATTCGGCCTGACGAAAAGCAATTTTTCCTTTCAACGGTTTTTCCTTGGATGTCAGGGCGGAATAAATACCTTTGTACATATCGCCGGCAGCACTGTATTCACCGATTTCATACCGTGTATCGGCCTTTTTTATACGTGCCTTGATACCACAACCCGCCAACAGGATGGTTGTTGCAAGAAAAATGAAAACCGGGAATTTTAGACGCATAACTTTTTAGTTTATAGTTGATAGTTCATGGTTTATAGCTTTAAGCAATCCACAACCAATGAACTGTTGAACTGATGAACCGGTTAACTACTAAACCAATTCATGTATCACCAGCCCTGAACGCAATTTTGGTTCGAACCAGGTGGTTTTCGGAGGCATAATGTTTCCGGTATCGGCAATGTCGATGAGTTGTTTCATCGAAACCGGATAAAGTGCCAGTGCCACGCGCATTTCGCCTTTGTCCACTCGTTTCTGCAACTCTCCCAACCCGCGTATTCCGCCCACGAAATCAATCCTTTTGTCGCTGCGGAGGTCTTTGATGCCTAGCACTTCATCCAAAATCAGATTGGAAGAAATAGTCACGTCCAACACGCCAATCGGGTCGTTATCGTTATACGTTCCGGCTTTGGCGGTAAGCGAGTACCAATTGTCCGACAAATACAACGCAAAATTGTGCAATTTATTTGGTTTGTAAATGGCTGCACCTTTCTTTTCCACGTCAAAATTTTCGGACAATTTTGCCAGAAACTCATCGTCCGTCAGGTTGTTCAGGTCCTTTACCACGCGGTTGTAGTCGATAATATTCAACTGATTATCCGGAAAACAGACGGCCATAAAGTAATTGTATTCCTCCGTGCCGGTATGGTTTGGGTTCGCTTTGCGTTTTTCGAGTCCAACGAGAGCAGCCGCAGCGCTTCGGTGATGACCATCGGCAATATAAAGCGATGGTATTCCACTGAAAATTTCGGTAATGCGGGCAATGGTTGCCGCATTGTCAATCACCCAGAAATGATGGCCGAATCCGTCGCCGGGAGCAATGAAATCATATTCTGGTTTGTTTTTAATCACTTCAGTCACGATGGCATCCAACTCGTCGTTATGCGGATAAGCAAAAAATACCGGTTCTATATTGGCATTGTTCACGCGCACATGTTTCATGCGGTCTTCTTCCTTGTCGCGGCGGGTAAGTTCGTGTTTCTTGATATTTTCTTTCACGTAATCGTCCACATTGGCACAAACCACCAGCCCGTATTGCGTTTTCCCGTTCATGGTCTGCGCGTAGACATAGTATTTTTCAACGGCATCCTGCACCAGCCAGCCTTCGGCACGGAACTTTGCAAAGTTTTCGGCTGCTTTGGCATATACTTTTTCTTCGTGCTCGTCGGTGCCGGGTACGAAATCAATTTCGGGTTTGATAATGTGATACAACGACATTGGATTTCCTTCGGCCTCGGTGCGGGCTTCTTCGGAATTCAACACATCGTACGGGCGCGAAGCCACTTTTTCTACCAGGTTTTGAGGAGGACGAATGCCCTTAAACGGTTTGATAATAGCCATAATGACAAGTTTATAAAGTTTGAAAGTCTTTCAGGTTTTTAAGGATACAAATGTAAGAAAAAAGTTTGGAAAGTGAAATTGAAAACAAACGGGTTTCGCGATTTTTAATCGCGTATATTAAGACTGCGATTAAAAATCTCGAAACCCAAACCACAAAAAAAACGCGAACCGATAATCACGATTCACGTTTTTCATATTATAGTAATGACTTATACTTTCTTAGGAGCTGCTTTAGGCGTATCGCTTACATCGAAACCCCATTGGCTAAGTTCTTTAGGGTTGTCGCGGAAGATACCGAGTAACAGGTCGCGGCTCGATTTAAGAGATTCATCAATTTCATCCAGCAACAAATCGCGTTTGCGATAAGCCAGATTGGCCTGGCGTTGAAAATCTTCAGCTTGCGTATGAAAACCCCTTGCATCAGCAACCTTGGGTCCATTGTCATCCCATTTATGGTTTTGAAGTGCATTTAAAGGCGATTTGGCACCATCGGCATCATGTTTTGCATTAACGCGTTCTGCTAATTCTAATCTCTGAGAAGGATTTGAGGGTATGTCAACCCTCGGCTTTGAGTTTGGCATAATTTTACCGTTTTTAAAGTGAATA
>CAIYTJ010000484.1 GCA_903929065.1 uncultured Bacteroidales bacterium
CTTGATCCATATATAGCTGCAGAAGATGCATCTTTTAGAATTTGTATTGATTCAATATCTTCAGGATTGAAATCATTATTTCCATCTGTAAGCAACCCATCTATCACAAATAAAGGGTTGTTATTTGTTAAACTTTTAATTCCTCGAATTTGAATAGTAGCTCCTTGTCCAGGTTGGCTTCCACCCCTTACGTATACTCCTGTTGCTGCACCTTGCAAAACATCTGCAATTGTTGTTGCGGTTTTACTCTTTAACACTTTGGTGTCAACAATTGAAACGGCCCCTGTAAGGTCTTTTTTTCGTTGAGTTCCATAACCAACTACAACTATTTCATCTAAAAACTGTGAAGTCTGTTTTAAGTTTATTTTTAATGAACTTTTTCCATTAACATCTATTAATTGATTTTCATATCCTACATACGATATTTTTATCTGACCAGTATTAGAAGTTTCAATTGAAAATTGTCCATTAATATCAGTAACAGTGCCTTTATTTGAGGTGTTCTCAATTATACTAGCACCAATAATAGGGTCGCCTTTTTCATCGGTTACCAAGCCTGTAATCTTTTTTGAAGCAGCAGGGTTGTTTATATTATCAGCATTCTTTTGAGGAATAAAAATTGAAATACTTTTTCCGGTAATTTCAAAATTTATTTTACTTTGTTTGAATAATAGTGTTAAAACCTCCTCCACACTTTTAT
Organism: uncultured Bacteroidales bacterium; assembly: GCA_903929065.1. GTDB lineage: Bacteria > Bacteroidota > Bacteroidia > Bacteroidales > Paludibacteraceae > Paludibacter. Next base: position 701 of record CAIYTJ010000484.1, read on the forward strand.
TTACAACGTTGATTGAAACTACATCATTCAAATTTACATCATTGCTCCTCACCAGAATGGAATAACCGCTTTTAGCTTCGATAGTATTAAAAACTTCGCTTAGTGGTTTGTTTTTAAAGTTTAGAGATATTTTCACATCTTGAGCTGATGCTGAAAAGGATAAAGCTGTAAGTAGGAAACTAAAGAGTAATGTCAAAATCCTGAATGAAATAAAATGTTTCATCGAATGATCGTTTGGAATTATTATTAGTTTATAAAATTTGTTTTTCATTTGTAATTTATTTAAGATTATATATTTTTATTGTCTGTGAATGACTAATCGGTAGAAGCAGAGTCTGTTAATCATTTTTAGGTTGTGTTTTTCATCTTTCAAATATTTCACTTGTTTTTTATGAATACTCTTTTCCCTATAAACGTTTTTGAAAATTTCTTATCTACGTCGATATACTCCAGTATTTCGTTGAGTGGTTGATTCAGGTCCAGACTACCTGAGAAAATTTCATTTTTTATTTCCTTCGATTCAATAGCTATTTGAACATCGAATTTTCGCTCTAAATCCTTTGCAATTTCTTCCAATGAAGCATCCACAAAACACAATTTACCGGTAGTCCAGGTTGCCGATCTGGCGGCATTTGCCTTACAAGATGTAATAGTATTTTCAAGCTTATTATAAATCATTTTTTCATTAGGCACCAAACTCAATGTTTTGGATTGAGTACCTTCTTCGAGTGAAACGTCCACCTTACCCTTCAGCAAATTAACTACCACTGAGTTTTCATCTGCGTACGCGCTGACATTAAATACTGTCCCCAACACTTTTACTTTTATCTTATTTGCATATACAAAGAATGGTTTTTTAGGATTTTTTTGTACCTCAAAATATCCTTCACCTGTAAGATATACAGTTCTGTTTTCGTTTCCATACGAATTATTGTATTTCAGAATTGAACCGGAATTCAACCAGGCAATAGTACCGTCAGGTAAAATGATTTTAGTTTGTGATCCTTGAGGTACAATGGTTTCATAACTCAATGCATTACTTTTCGAGTTATAACCGCTGAAGATGTAATACGTAGAAATGGAAGTGGAGATTATAAAAATTATGATAGCTGCAGCTCTAAGGAAGTAATGAAAGAAGTTCGCCTGAGTGTTTATAGCCAAACCATTTTTCAATAGATTGATTATATGCTTTAAGTTTGAAGCTTTTTCAGATTCAATTTGTGGGATAAATGAAATAGCTCTTGTTTTTGCCATTTCAGAATATAAAACTTTATACTGAGGATCTGAATTGAGAAAGCCCAATAATTCACGTTCTTCATTTTCGGAAATATCTCCCGACAAATGATTCATCATTAGCTTTTGGAATTGTGGTTTTTTGTCTTGCATTAGTCAGATTAGGTGGCTTTTTATTGCTCTCTGTATACTAATACACATCTCGCCTTGAAAACATTTAGGCTAATTCAACATTTTTTTGTTTTATCTTCAAAAAAATAATGTTTGACTTTAAATTATCAAACATTCTTTCTTAAAAGCCAAATAACATATAAGTGAACATGATTTTTAAAAACAACATCAATCCATTATAATCTACAACTATGAGAGATATATAAGTTAATACACATATCAACTTGATAACGTTTAGGCTACTCTTGATTTTTTTATAAGAGTGATAAAAAGAAAGGAAGGTGCTTTCCAGAATTGGATAATCACAAATTTAGTGCTGTTTGATTCCAATATATAGTGTATCCCCTGTTTGATTTATTTTGAATTTTTTGTCCACATCGATATATGAGAGAATATCTTTTAGTGAGAGATTCAAGTTTAAACTTCCTGAGAATATTTCTTTATTTATTTTGTCGTTTGTAATTTGAATTTCTACATCGTATTTACGCTCCAGGTCTTTGGCTATCTGTTCGATGGTAACATCTACAAAACAGAGTTTGCCGGTAGTCCACAATGCTGATCGGGATGAATCGGTTTCAGAACACTCTATTTTCTTTGTTTGTTTGTTGAAAACCAATTTTTCATTAGGCTTCATAATAAGCAATCCTGCGTTTTTAAAGTTAGGCAACGAAACGTTGACAGCTCCTTTAATTAAATTTACTACTACATTGTTATCGTCATTATAAGCGCTAACATTGAATACTGTTCCCAACACCTTTACATCTAATTCAAGTGTATGAACTAAGAATGGCTTTGACTTATCCTTTTTTACTTCAAAATAGCCTTCACCCGAAAGTGCAACATCCCTGTTCTTTTTCCCAAATGACCGATTGTACTTTAATGAAGAACCGGAATTAAGCCAAACCACAGTGCTATCGGGGAGAATGATTTTGGTTTGTGACCCAATTGGGGATACTGTTTCAAAGCAAAAAGTATTGTCGCTAATTGAAGTAACATCTTTATAAATATAAAATGACGTAACCGAAATTGAAATTACTAAAATGATTATTGCGGCAATGTTTCTGAAATCCCACAACCATGAGCGAGAGATATTTATAGCAGGATTGTGATTGATCTGTTCTATTATTTTTTTGTAATTCGCTTGTTTTTCTGCCTCGATAACAGGAACCAAAGAAATAGCACGAAGCTTAAGCATCTCATCAAACCGGACTTTATAATCATTGTTCGATTTTATAAGATTTGAAAGATGCTGTTGATCATCTTCCGAAATCCCTCCCGAAAAATAGCAAATCAGTAAATCTTCAAAATTCTTGTTTTCGGTTGTCATGCTATTAA
>CAIYTJ010000485.1 GCA_903929065.1 uncultured Bacteroidales bacterium
AGATCAGGAAGAAGATAAGGAATACATTGATATTACTAACAACATTACTTATAATAATGCTGAAAAGAAAGTTGAAATGGTTATCATTCCAAGTAAAGAATTTAAAGTATTTTCGGGTACCAAAAGTCGTTATCTTGCCGAAAAAATTTGTGAAAGTTTAGAGTGTCCGCTTGGTAATATGAAAGTTCAGCATTTTTCGGATGGTGAATTTGCCGTTTCATATGAAGAGTCAATTCGTGGGCAATATATTTATCTGGTTCAATCCACTTTTCCAAATTCGGATAATTTGATGGAACTATTACTGATGATTGATGCTGCTAAAAGAGCTTCGGCCTACAAAATCATAGCTGTTATTCCATATTTTGGCTGGGCTCGTCAGGATAGAAAAGATAAACCCCGTGTTTCAATCGGAGCAAAATTAATTGCTGATATGCTTGGAGTTGCTGGAGTTGACCGCATTATCACCATGGATTTGCACGCCGATCAGATTCAGGGATTTTTCAACATTCCAGTGGATCATTTATATGCTTCTACCATTTTTGTTCCTTATATTCGTTCATTGAAATTGAAAAACCTGGTTATTGCATCTCCTGATGTTGGTGGTTCTAAACGTGCCGGATCTTATTCAAAATATCTTGGAGTACCTATGGTTATTTGCTACAAAACGCGTGAAAAAGCGAATGTGGTCGGCGAAATGACAATAATTGGTGAAGTTTACGGTAAGGATGTAATTATTACAGACGATATGGTTGACACGGCTGGTACTTTGTGTAAAGCTGCTGATTTAATGACCGCCAAGGGTGCCAGAAGCGTTCGTGCCATTGTTTCGCATGGTGTCATGTCAGGTGAAGCAGCCGAGCGGGTGAATAATTCTGCGCTGACTGAAATTGCATTTACTGACTCTATTCCTTTTGATATTAGCAAATGTTCAAAAGTAAAGGTTTTATCCATTGCCGAAATGTTTGCCGATACCATTTACCGCGTTCAGGAGCATAAATCAATCAGCGAACAATATTTATTGTAGAAACCTGATAATCATGATAAAATAAAAGGAGCAACCTATTAAAGTTGCTCCTATTATGTTTTAAGAAAATCGTACTTTATTTCCGATTAGCCCAAAAATCCTTTTAATAATTTACTTTTTGCATTTGGACGCAATTTACGAATCGCTTTTTCTTTAATCTGGCGAACACGTTCGCGTGTCAATCCAAATTCATCACCTATTTCTTCGAGTGTCATTTCTGCAACACCAATTCCAAAGAATTTTTTCACGATATCACGTTCCCTGTCAGACAGTGTGAAGGCTAAAACGCGTTCGATTTCTTTAGAAAGTGATTCATTGATCAACACACGATCAGCATTCGGAGAATCATCGTTAATCATTACATCCAATAAGCTATTGTCTTCACCTTCGACGAAAGGCGCATCAACCGATATATGACGTCCTGAAACTTTCATGGTGTCGGCAATTTTGTCGACAGGAATGTCCAAAACTTCAGCCAGTTCTTCTGGTGATGGTTTGCGCTCGTTTTCTTGTTCGAATTTAGAAAAAGCTTTGTTGATTTTGTTCAATGATCCAACCTGATTCAGCGGCAAACGAACAATACGGGATTGTTCGGCCAAAGCTTGCAAAATAGATTGACGAATCCACCAAACTGCATACGAAATAAACTTAAATCCACGTGTTTCATCAAATTTTTCAGCAGCTTTTATCAGTCCAAGGTTGCCTTCGTTAATTAAGTCGGGTAGACTGAGGCCTTGATTTTGGTACTGTTTTGCCACGGAAACAACGAAACGGAGGTTCGCACGTGTAAGTTTTTCCAACGCGATTCTGTCACCGGCACGTATCCGTTGAGCTAACTCAACTTCTTCTTCAACTGTGATAAGATCTTCTCGTCCAATCTCTTGCAAATATTTGTCAAGTGATGCACTTTCACGATTCGTGATAGATTTTGTAATTTTTAATTGTCTCATCTTAATGGGGAAAATTAGCTTGCAAAAGTAGTTGTTTTTTTCGAGTCTACAAAACGGAAATCACATAATAAACACTAATTTCTTGGTATTCAAACAAAAATCCAATCACTTAGTTTACAATTTGATATAATTTGCAGAAAGAAGTTTTATATTTACAAAAATACACATTAGAACGCGCATAATTAAATTGTAAAATAAGAGATAAATTCATTTA
>CAIYTJ010000486.1 GCA_903929065.1 uncultured Bacteroidales bacterium
CTTCGATGGCATATTCACCATAAGCAGTTGTAAATATTAGAATTGGTTTCTTTTCCAGTTGCTTTACAAGTTCAAATCCGTTCAAATCAGGCATTTGAATATCCACAAACAATAGATCAATTTCATTTTCACTCAAAAACCTGAATGCTTTAGTTGGATTGGTAAATTTTTCTACCAATTCCAGAAACGGAGTTTGATTAATATAGCGTTCAATCACACTTAAAGCCAACGGCTCATCATCCACAATCACACATCTCATTGTCATAATATTGGAATTATAAGTGTAACATCGTAATAATTTTCAAGTGAATTAATTGATATAGTGTGCTTTTCACCATAAAGTAGATTTAAGCGGCTAATGCTGTTTTCAATTCCAAATCCATTGTTTTCAGTAGTTGGTTTTGTCTTGCCTTTTTTATTAAAACAATCAAATATCAGCATTTTATTTTCAATTTTGAAGGAAATTACAATTTTACTGTTGTTTTCCAGACTTGTTCCGTGTTTGAAAGCATTTTCAATAAATGAAATAAACAACAAGGGAGGTATTTCAAAGTCAATATATTGTTCTGGCAATCTGAGCTCAATAATCATATCTTTTTCAAAGCGAAGTCTCATTAAATCAATATAACTCTGAATAAACTCAAACTCTTTACTAATCAACACTTTACCACTTGCATTTTCATAAATCATGTAACGCATTAATTTTGAAAGCTTAATAACAGCTTCTTTGGCTTTAGGTGAATCAAGGTCAATTAGAGCATAAATATTATTCAGCGTATTCATTAAAAAATGCGGACTCACCTGATTACGAAGCATTTCCAGTTGCATTTCAGAATTCTGTTTTTCAAGAATGTGATGTTTTTCTTCATTCTCATACCATTTTTTTGAAAAAAGAAGTCCGGAATCAACTCCTACTATTAACAATGCATACATTAAAAGATGTGCGTAAGGTGGAATTGGTGATGGTTTGTTCTGGTCAATATTAACTACTGTTCTCTGCGGTTTATAGGCATTGTCGTAGTAATAATATGAAAAAGAGCACATTGCAATAAAACTCAGAATGGAAATGGTGTAGATAATGTATTTTTGGCGTAATAAAAATTTGGGTGCAAATAACCAATGATTGATTGCAAAAACGGGAATCAACAAAATCTGGTCCTGCCATATTTTCAAAACATGAAGCCAGCTTATTTCTCCGTTTACGCGGGTAAAAAGAACCGGTAATCCGAAGAGAATCAGGAAAATAAATATAATTATCAGATATTCAATATAATCTGTGAGTTTCCGGTTTTTACCCATTATTGCACGGCTATTTTTTGATAGGAAACATTTTGACCATTCTCAATTAATTCTGCAATATAAATACCTGATTTTAAAATTGCTCCATTTCCATCATTCAAATGGACATTCAGTATATTTTTAGAATCTGACAGATAACTTTTATCAATTGTGCGAATCAGCTTTCCTTCCAGATTAATAATCCGTATTTCAAAATTTGACTCCAGCGGTTGATTAAATGTGAAGTTAATCAATTCATTTGCAGGATTCGGATAAACCATCCAGGTTGGAAAATTGCTCATTGAAACATCATTTAAAGCACTTATTTTTGAACTTTTTACACCGTATGAATAGAAAATATCGCCGTTTTTCGAAGTCGGTGTTTCATCTTTTGGCAAACGAGCACTCACATAGTCAACTTTCAGACTATCAGTACTTACCGTAACGCGAATATGTCCGGCACCTTTCAATACAGTTCCGGTAAAAGCTGCTCCGTTGGCAATGTATCCCAGCGAATACGAAGAATCGCTCGGCATTGGAACGGTTTGATAAACCAGACTATCCAGACTTTCGCGGGCATAGACATGATCGTGACCCTGAAAATACATATTTACATGATTTGTGACCATTAATTGATGAATTGGCATGGCCCAACCCGGACGATTTGCTGCAAATTTATTCGTTCCGTTATCCAATCCACCCCATTCAAAAGTTTTGGCAATTAATACACCACCACGTGTTTCGCCCATAACATGATGGCAAAAAACAAATTTATATTTGGCAGTGCTGGTTTCAAGGGTTTGTTTCAGCCAGTCGTACTGAGTTTTTCCAATGGTCCAATCCCAGTTTCGGGGTTTATTGTTGGCTGTATAATACCGCCATGCATCAATCACCACAAACAAAGCATCGCCCCATTGAAAAGCGTAATAATTCTCCGGTTTTCCCATCCCAAAATCTTCAACCGTGTTATTCCCGCTGTAAAAGCCATCCGGTTCAGGATTTGAATAATATTTTTTGCGCCAGAGCGTTTCATAAACTGCAATGTTATTAGGCGGAGTTTGCAACAGATAATAACCGCTTTCGCCCTCGTGGTTTCCTTCGCAAAAGAAAAACGGCAACGAATGACAAACCAACCCAAAATGCGGGCGGTTATCAAGCATTAATTGCTGAATTTGAGTTGTGGTATATGGATTTCCGGAAGTTACCAAATGGTCGTCACCAAAGGTATCGCCTAAATCAAGCATAAAATCTGCTCCGTCGTTTAACTGGTTTTGCAGACAAATATCCCAAAGCGGATGATACCCTTTTGGATCGTAAGGATGCGGATCGGCTTCGACGGTGAAAACAAATTTACTTCCCGGTTTTCGCTGTGTAATAAACGTATGTTCCGAACTTGCCAGAAATGTTCCTGTACCAGTTGCACGATAACGGGTACGGTAATAATAGCGAGTTTCGGGCAATAATCCTGACATAACAGCCACAACAGGTTCGTTCAATGCGCTGGTAACAACAGATGTGGAATTCGGATAATTGCCTTTGACCGTTCCATACTCAAAATATACATCAACCTGAGCACTAAACAACACGTTGATTGTAATGGAATTATTGGTGGGCCGACCCAGAATTTCAGTGAAAGTCTGAGCAGAAAGACCCACTGAAAATATCGCTAAAAACAGGATTAACAGATATTTCTTCATTTTTATCTTTTTATTAATCTGGTTGTCTGAATTGAATTGTCAGTTTGCACTTTCAGAAAATAAATTCCGCCAGCTATTGACGAAAAATCCTGATTTTCAATTTTCATGCCATTCCAAACAGTTTGTCCGGTAGAATTTACCAGTTCATAATTTTCATTTCCGGTTGCATCAAGTACACTGATTTTGGATGAAAACGGATTTGGAAATACTTTCAAATCAGACGTATTAATGCTGTTTACAAAAGTATTATATTTTTCAATAAAATCACCCGGAGTCATTGTTTTTCCGGTAAAAGCGGCATAATTCAACGGATATTTATATACCCTGAACACCGAGTTCATGGTTTCACCGGCATGAGTTACATCGACATCGGGCGTTGTTCCCTGCGCCATTACTCCGGTTTTTTGAACGGGACAAATATATCGCCAAACCATTAATCCTGCATAAGTTACTTCTCTGAATTCGCCAGTCGTTCCGTTGCATATAATGGTATTCCCATTTGGCAACCGGTAAGCACCCGAAATATCTTCGGCATACATGGGGTAAGTGGCATCTGCTTTATAGGTCCAGGTTAGATTAGCCGGACTTGCCGGCGTACCGGCTACTAATGTATAATTTCCATTCGCATCACAAGCCGGAGTAAATTCATCGGCTGTCGAATAAGTTCCGGTTGAACGTCCTAATCCGTTATTAAAACAAGTCATATTACCTGCACCCGGATTTCCGGCTTTAATCCATTCCACATCATGTTGTTGAAAATAACGCTGATTTGTAGCATTTCCGGCACCATAACAAACCGGATTTCCCCAACGGTACAACAAATCACCACCTTTTCCGCGTTTTCCACCGGCATGGCTTTTCGATTCGGCCATGGTGGTGCTGTGGTCAATAATCCATACTTCGCTGTTTCCACGAACGCTCATGGCAATCTGGTCGAAAGTTGGATTATAATCAATCGAATTCATGTGATTCCAGAACGATGGCAAATTGCGTCCATCCCCATCACAATCAACCAACTCAGGATGTTGAGCCGGAGTTCCATAGTTGTTTTTGGTGGCGTCAAAATCCTGAATCAAATGATCCCAGGTGTGCCATTCCCAAACCACCGTTCCTCCACTAGGATAAGTTGGTTTTACTTCTGCCACATAATCGGGCACCATATATCCCTTTGTGGCAACATCCTGATATTTAGCCGGATTAAATCCTGCTGCCAGACAATCAGCCAGTGTTTTCTTTTCAATAACCAGCATAATTATATTTCCATTGGGTAACAACTTAAAGTCATGATGTTGCATATACGTATCGGTAGCAAAATCGAGGTACCAAACCAAGTTATCATTCCAGTCATATTCTTCAATGCGACCGCCTTCGCCACCACCGGAACTTAATTTACTTCCTGTTGTCATACACGAACGTAACAAATGTCCATTTTCCAATAAATAAACAGTTTGCCCCGGAGGATAAATACTGTTGGACCATTGATGAACTACCCGACCTTCGTTATTTATCAGATACGTGGTATGGTATTGTTTAGGCGCAAATAATGTATAGCCTTTATACACTTTAGATGTGTCGTTGAGAAATAAACCGACAGTACGGGTTTGAGCAAATAAAGAAGAAGAGATAAATATAAAAAGAACCCCCAACCCTCTAAAGGGGAGTTTGAAGTTACTTTTGTTTGCAAAATTGAATTTTTGGGTTTTCATATTCATATTTATAAATGGGTGAAATATAATGTACTAATTTCTGTTCCCTTTAGGGGTTAGGGGTAGTTTTATCTTGTAAAAATCATTTTTTTGCTAACTCTTTCGTTGTTATTCATAAGAACATAAAAGTAAAGTCCCTGATTTACACGATTCCCGGAATCGTTCGTTCCATCCCAAATCACTGTGTTTTTTCCACTGAAAAACACCTGATCAGCCAGATTCTTTACAACTTTTCCCTGTAAATCATAGATTAAAAGCCGTAATTTTTGATCGGCAGGAAGCTGAAATTCAATATTTGTATTTACACTGAAAGGATTTGGATAATTCTGAGTTTCAATGCCGTTATTGATATCTGCAGCAATTTTTTTGATGGCAGTAATATCAGCCGGAAGCAGATACGATGGCGAATAACCGGTCATAGTTGCACCCGGAGTGAGGTCATGACCTTTAAGTGCGGGATGATCTGATGTATAACGATATGCCCTGAAAGCAGCATTATCAGTCGGATAAGTGTCAGTTTTGATTTTCTTTATACCACTGCGGGTGAATGGATTGATATATTCCCAAACCACCGAAGTATCAGCCGGTGAAATTTCAAAAAAGTGACCGGAATTCATGGCGCAGACAAACGTATTTCCATTTGGAAGTCGCTGTGCACTACCGCCAATGGTACTGAAAAATGATGTATTATTCTTACTGGAATACATCCATGTGACTTGTTTGGAAATATTTTTCTTCTCCTTCATTAAGTTGGAGTTAGCAGGATTGACGATGTTGTAACCGGCGGTTGGAGGGTCGACATAAGCAGTTGTTTTAGTTCCCGAAGAGTTTAAATATGGATTTATCTCAACGATATAAGACTGTGGAGTCATTTCGTAGAGATTCTGTCCATTATTAAAAATCAGGAAGTTACCTTCTCCTGGCAAACCCGGTTTAATCCACTGAATATCATGCGCACCACCAATTTGCTTGTTACCGGTCGATGTTTTTTCAGGGTTTGTTGAGAATGATGGCGCAAGTCCCTGGCCGTATTTGTAAGGATCTCCAAAGCGGTACAGAAAATTACCTGCCGATGATGCTGCCAGTGTTACAGAAGTGGCTGAATCGTTTTTCACAAATGTTCCACCGTGGTCAATTACATAAAATTCACCGTGAACTGAATTTATTACCACCTGATCCAGTTGCTGATTGTAATCCATTGAATTACAATGCAACCAGTCGCTTTTGAGTGGATTTCCGGTCATGTTGATATTGATTTTGCCCGGCGTGTTTTTCACCACACCGTAAGTTGCCGTTTTGGTGGCATCAAAATCTTGTACCACGTGGTCGAAAAATGCCCATTCCCAGATAATTCTACCGGCACGGTTAACCTCCACCACCACATCCAGTTGCACACCGGTATATGTTCCTCCGGGAGCTAATGCCGGATTTGCACCCACGGCCAGACATTGTGCCGAAGTATAATCCTTATTCGCAATGTACATAAAAGTAGAATCGCCCAACTTGGGATTATAGATTTTTACAAAATCGTGATGCGGATGATAATTCGTTCGTTTTTCTGTGTAAGTCCAAACGGTATTGCCGTTCCAATCCAATTCTTTCCACACATTTGAATTGCTGGGGTCACCACCAACGGCATCGAGCAAAGTTCCGTTTTCGGTAAACCGTGGATTGGTACCAATTTTCCAGGAATGAATCACATGACCTTCCATATCAATCAGATACGATGTTCCACCCGAGCCAAAAAGCGTATAGCCGTTATAAGCTTTTGCACTGTTCCAGTATCGGGTTTCAGTAGGAATGAAAAAAGTTTCCTGAGCCACTAAAACAAACGCGGAACTAATGATAATAAATAGCAAAATGAGTTTTTTCATGTGAATCTTATTTTTGGACGATTATTCTGGTGTTAGACAAGATATTATCTACATTAAGCTGAACGATATAAATTCCTGAAGGTAAATTTTGCGAATTCCAGTTTGCTCTATGAATTCCACTTTCCATATTATTGTCAATCAAGATATTTACTTGCTGACCCAAAGCATTGTAAATTTTCAAACTAACTTTTGCCGCAATATCGGTGTTGAATTGAATATTTGCATTGCCATTACAAGGATTTGGGTAAAAAGTCAGGTTGTATTTATTAGCTTCAATTGTTGAAAGTCCTGTTACGCCTTTCACAAAATTCCGTGCAACCCTGAAACCAATGTGATACCAGGGATGATTTGGATCCTGAGGACCACGAAAATAAGATGGATTGCGGTTGGAAACACGCGAATGCCCATCGTCAATACTATTCACAATATCACCATTATACCAGTTTCCGCCTTTCATTCCTTTATACTGTTTTCCATCCGGCATAGGCGAACCGGTTGTAGGTCCTTTTGGATTGCTGGCAGGACTGGTTGTATAATAAGTAGAAGAATACCAGTCATAAATAAATTGCCAGGCATTTCCGGCCATATCCACCAATCCAAAACCGTTCGTGCTGTTTGAAGTTTGGTAGCTGGTTGCAGTTCCCGGCCAGTTGAAATCAGTTTTTTGCTTCAATGTCCCGTCATAAAATCCTACCGGAGTGGTAAACGGATAAAGACTGGTGTCGGTGCTTTCGTAAGGGTCGCCGGAACCGGGCCAGTTGGCAAAAGTTTTATTGCCATCGGTATTATTGCCCCAGGGATAATTGTAATACGGATTATATTGTCCACCGCGTGCTGCATATTCCCATTCAGCTTCGGTTGGAAGCCGGTAACCGTTTTTTGTAAAGTCGCAAATCCAGGTCTGCGTATTATAACAGGGCGTCAATCCGTTTTGGGAACTAAGCCAATTGCAATATGCCGCAGCGCCACACCACCGAATGCCAACTGCCGGATGATTGGCACGAAAATCGGACATTGAAAAAATCTTTCCATCGAAACTAAAGCTGTAATACGACGCAGATTGGTAGGTATAGCAATAAATGGAATCCGAACCAATGCCGTAAACAATATTGTTTTTCACCGTAATCTGACCCGCTGCATAAGCTGAATTTAAGTAAGTAAGGTATTGCTGATTGGTGATATGGGTTTTCGCCACATAAAAGGAATCAATTTTTACGTCGTGCAATGGCAGCTCATCACTTGGATGTTTCGGGTCTACAAAACCAATGTGATCACCCATAGAGTAAGTTCCGGCAGGAATAAGCACGTCGGTTATGTTCAGACTGGCATTATCCATACCGCCCCGCACCAGAATTACATATTTAGCAACTGTTTTAGTGTCGTAAGTAACCACGCCATAATCTGTGTTAAAATCCCATGCAACCGTAGGTGTTTTATACTGACTGGTGGATGACCAGTAAAAAGCCGACGATACGATATTGGGAAAATAAGTCTTATTGATAGACGGTTTTACGCGCGAAACATCATTGAGCGATTGCAGCTCCTTAATATTCGGCACACGCCAATCAGATTTTCCACCCAACGTAATGGTTTTGGCATAAGCCAACGCTGCTTCCCAGTTCATTGGTGTTGTTGACGAGCTTTTTTGCCAGGTTAATCCGGTATAATTGTCTTTGATGGTTCCATCGCCATTATCGGTAAAATGTACAACACTGAAGGTGGTGGTTATCAGACTTCGAACAGCCCGGACGTTATAATATTTAGTTCCACCGGCGCTCAGGGTTTCGGTTTTGGGGTGCTGGCCAATACCTCCACCTGCATTTGTAGCCCATATATACGATGAATTGTCAGCTTGTTTGTCGCTGCTCCACCAGTATTCGGCAGTTGTTTTTGTAAAGTAAGTAGTATTTACAGCTGGATTATTTGCATCGAAATGATGAATGCTGAATAATTCAATGGCTGTTGGAAGTCGCCAGTCGGTATATCCGCCTAAAGTCAGCGATTTGCAGTAATTGGCCGCATTATCGAAAATCATTTCACCACCATCGGTTTTTTGCCACATCAATCCGGTGTTGTTATCCGTTATTGTACCATCACCGTTATCTTTAAACGACATTGGATTAATGGTAAAATCGGCATCTTCGCCGGCTGTGGTAGTGTAGCTGGTAGTTTGTCCGGTATCGGGCAATTTGAACGGTAGCAGTTTTTGAGCCTGAGCATTGAATACCAGAACACTGAACAATACTATGAAGTAATTTTTAGACATATTACAATACCAGTTTTATTGTTTGACTTAAATTTTTTGTACTGACATTCAACAGAAAAATTCCGTGGTTCATATTTGCGGGCATCGAGAGTGAATTCGTTCCTACCGAAAGCGGAATGTTATTTTGGGTTGAAATGCATGCACCGGCTAAATCGTAAATGTGCAGCTGAACATCCGTTTCAAGTTGTGATTTCAGAAATAAAGTTTGTCCTGATTGATAAACCTCCAGCATTGCAGCACTTCCTTCGGGAGCATTAACAGCCGAAATAACTTTTGGCTTTACTGAAAATGTACGGCGAATCGCACCGTTAATTTGTCCGAGTGAAACATTATCCACATGATAACCACCAATATAATCCACTTTGGCACTGTCAGGCGTTACCGAAACGTTAATATGACCTGAGCAGGGTAAAAGTGTACCGGTAACATAGCCATAACCTGTTGCACTACTGGTGTTTGTGTATTGTGGTAACGAAGGTTGCGGAACTTCCAGGTAAACAATGCCATCTTTGGGTTGCTCCACGTATAAATGGTCGTGACCGTGGAAAAAGATTTGTACACCATTTTCCACCATAACCTGATGAATTGGTTTTCCCCAGCCCGGCCGTTGCGTATCAAACGCATACGTTCCATCCGCATTTTGACCTCCCATTTCGGCTAAATTAACCCATTCTGTTCCACCACGTCCTTCTTTATCGCCACCTACAATCTGGTGCGAAAACACAAATTTATATTTTGCTTTGCTGTTTTCTAAAGTGCTTCGAAACCAGTCGTATTGTGCTTTCCCGAGTGTGAAACCCCACGCATCCGAAGGCTTAACCGGTGTAAATTCATAAGGATCAATTACAACAAACAGCGCATCGCCCCAGTTCCAACTGTAATAATTCTGCAGTTGAGCTAGATATGGGTAGTTTGTGGCATTTCCGGTGTAAAAACCATCGGGCTGTGGACCGGGATAATACATTTTTCGAATGTACGTGGTCATATTAAATTCATCGGTAGGTAGATTGGTATTCACCCATCCCAATTCGCCTTCATGATTTCCGACCACCAGATATAAAGGCATTGAATTGCAGACATTATCCCAGAAATTTCGGTACAACAAATTGCGCTGTTCAATATTGTAATAATTTATCAGGGGGAGCTTTTCAGACATAAAATTATCGCCCAAATCAATCATAAAGTCCGGTTTTAGTTTGGCTTCGTTTTGCAGGGTGTTTCGGAAGGTATAATAGTTGGAGTTTTCGTCGAGATGCGGATCGGCTTCTACAGCGAAAGAAAATTTTTGTCCCGCACTGCGTTGGGTTGTAAAAGTGCCTGAAGTTCCGGTTTTGAAAGTAGTTTCGCCATTCAGTTTGTAATACAGCTGGTAGAAATACTGAGTGTTTGCATTCATTCCGCTCATGGTTATATCTATAGGCTGATTTGCCTGAAACGAAGCAACCGGCGTTTGCAGCGATAAATTCGTAGAACTCGTTCCATAAGCCAGATAAACCGACATAGCTTTGTCCGACAATGCATTAAACATAATTGACTTATCGCTTGCAACACCCAGCAACCCGGAAGCAATAAAATCGCCATAAAACCGAATTTCAACTTTGTAAACTGAAACTCCGGCTGTGATAAACAATTGATTATTATATTTGCCACCAAAACAAAGATTGCGCACCCGTTCACCAACCGGAAGAGTAATTGAACCGACCAACGTGGCTGATTTGTCGTAAATTTTCACACCACCATCGCCAAAAGCCACGTAAATATTGCCAAACACATCCGAAGTGATTCCATCTATTTCGCCAGTGCCGGCTACTTTCAGAAAAACCTTTTTATTCTTTGTAAGGTCAACCGTACTTTCATTTACAAGTGTGTAAGTGTAAATAGTGTTGGTGCTGCTTTCATTCACATAAAGCGTTTTCCAGTCCTGCACAAAAGTAAGTCCATTCGGCTTTACCAGCGTACTGTCAAGCAAAACCGGTGTGGTGGAATTGTAAGGAATGCAGAATAAACCCTGAAATGTCAGTTCGCGGTTGGGCGCTCCAAAATCAGGATCGGTGAAATAAACTGAACCTAAGTAACTTAATGCGAGATCATTGGGAGAATTCAGTTTTTTACCGTTCCAGGTTGACATTATGGAGGTGAAATTACCCAGCGTATCCATTTTGGCCACATCGCGTGTTCCCTGCCGGCATACCACATAACTGTTTGTTTTTGTGACTATTATGCCATTTGCATTACCGGAAGGATTTGCCAACACCTGCACACCATTAGCGTCGCTCCATTTGTAAATGGTATTCCCGTTAATATCCGCAAAAACAAGGTAACCGCTTGGATGCCAAACCGGACTTTCGGTAAATTGAAATCCGGTGGCAATGCGAACGGATACCAGATTATCGAAAATGCCGGCTGAAATTGCACCCGGAAATAGTATCAAAAAGAAAAAAATCAGGTGGATTAGTTTACATGATTTCATATCGTTCGAATTTAGCACTTTCAAAAATAGTAAATGTATAAATGCAAAGACCCAGAAATCATCAAAAGAGCAGATTTTATCTGCCAACTCATACATCTAATCAGTATCTGATTGACAGCATGACCTTAAAAGAAACAAAAACCTACCCCAAAAAAAATCAGATAATTTTAATCATGATACGAGACAAATATTGATTTTTATAAAAAACCGACAGAATTTTCTTAGAAATTCTGCCGGTTACTTGAATTAATTACCCGAAATTACTTTTCAATTTGATTTTTTGAACCACAGGAACCATGCCGGATTGTAATAACCGGCAATTTCACCGTTTGGGTTGTTTGTGTCAATGGTTTTAGGTGGCGCCTTTACCAATACATCCTGTCCTTCTTTCCAGTTTACAGGCATAAGAACTTTATCTTTAGATGACGTTTCCAACGCCGAGACCATTCTTAAAAGTTCATCTGTGCTTCTGCCTACGTTCATTGGGTAAAAATAAACAGCCTGAATGACATTATTGGGGTCGATAATAAACACACCTCTAACGCTTTGAGTGGAATTAGTTTCCGGATGAATCATGCCATATTGTTTGGCTATGGAAATGTTTTCATCATCAACTAAAGGAAAATTAATCTTAGCAGGTTCCCGTTCGTTAAGTTTAACCATTTCCAATGCTTTTTTCCATTGAATATGTGTTTCTAACTTATCGGTGGAAACAACTAAAAGTTTAACTCCCAATTTTGCAAACTGATCCTGTAAACTTGCCAGTTGTAAAATTTCTGTTGAGCATACTGGTGTAAAGTCCCTTGGGTGGCTAAATAAAATTTTCCAGTTGCGACCGAAATCTTCTGGAAAATTAATAGTACCGTTGGTTGATTCAGCGGTGAATGAAGGTGCCTTTTCTCCGATTAATGGAATTCGAAAATTCCTGTTTTCATTTGAATTCGAATTGTTAGCTGTATTAGCAGCTTCCTGTGACCACAATTGTGAAATTGAAAATACAATTGCAACTAATAAAAACAACTTTTTCATGATGATTCTAATTTAAATTAATACTAATTGATAAAAATAAAAAACATACATAATTAGAACCATGAAACATGAAGTTGAAAAATTAGTTTCTACCAAAATTGATTGTTGTACATTATTATATTAATGTGTGAAAGTATTTCACTTTGAGGACATTATTAATTATGATAAAATTCTGACAAAGAAGTAATTAAAGGTTTAATTTTGATGGTTTTGGCTGATAATAAAAGTGTATTTCTGACATTTTGCTCATTTCTTGACTTTTATAAAAAATCGCCATAGTTTATTTTTCCATTCATCGCCGGCATAATCAATGCCAACTCTTGGCGCTTTTTCGAAATCATCAATGTCTTCAGCATTTTCAATCCAAATCCGTTCGGAAGTAATTAAGTTTTCGCCATACAGGCTTTTGTCGATTTTTAATTCCCGTCCCACTTTGCCCGAACCAATAATCTTATCAATGCCACGAATCAGAACAGCCTGTGGGTAATTTTCTTCACCGGTTACCACGTTCAGCATCCAGTACATGCCGTAAATAAGGTAAACGTATATATGACTACCCTCATGATACAAGATTTCTGTTCGTGGAGTGCGACCTTTACTGGCATGGCAAGCTAAGTCTTCTTCTCCCAGATAAGCTTCTGTTTCTGTAATCTGATACCGGCTTTCAGTACCATCTTCCCATTTCCTAACCAATGTTTTCCCTAACAGTTTCTGTGCAACCGTTACTGCATCTTGTTTATAAAAGTCAATTTCCAGTTTTTTCATGGTGCAAACATAGTAATTTTTCTGTTTTAAAAATCGATTAAAATAACTGAAAATCACGGTTTAAAAAAAAGATGTTCAATTGTTTGGTATTCCAAAGAAAAAGAGTATTTTTGCAGTCCGTTTATTATCACAGTGTAATAGTCCGTTCATTCGAGTGTAAATATCCTATTTTGTGCCGATTAGCCTCCTCAACGTGGTGATTGATACTGAAAGAAACGACTGATTTATTAATTAAAAACATTTTTAAAAAGTGGATACGTTAAGTTATAAAACCATTTCTGCTAATAAAGCTACGGCGCAGAAAGAATGGGTAGTTGTGGATGCTACCGATTTGGTATTGGGACGTATGGGCACGAAAGTTGCAAAACTTTTGCGCGGAAAATACAAACCAAGTTTTACTCCTCACGTTGATTGTGGCGATAATGTGATTATTATCAATGCAGACAAAGTTCAATTAACAGGTAATAAATGGAATGACCGCATTTACCTAAGCCATACAGGCTATCCGGGTGGACAACGCGAAATTACTCCTGCCAAATTGATGGAAAAAAGCCCTGAAAAACTGATTAAAAAGGTAGTAAAAGGTATGTTGCCTAAAAACCGTTTAGGAGCAGTATTATTGGGTAATTTGTATGTTTTTGCAGGTGCAGAACACAACATGCAGGCTCAACAACCAAAACAAATCGATTTAAACTCACTTAAATAATCAGTATGGAAGTAATAAATGCCTTAGGAAGAAGAAAAGCGGCTGTTGCTCGTGTTTTCGTGAGCGAAGGAACAGGACAAATTACAATTAACAAACGTGATATCTCTGTATATTTCCCTTCACCAATTCTACAGTATGTTGTAAAACAACCTCTTAATAAATTAGGAGTTGTTGAAAAATATGATATCAAAGTAAATCTCGATGGAGGTGGCTTCAACGGACAAGCCGGAGCTTTACGCTTAGCTATTGCCCGTGCGTTGGTGAAAATCAACCCTGAAGACAAACCTGCATTAAAAGCAGACGGATTCATGACCCGCGACCCACGTGAAGTGGAACGTAAAAAACCGGGACAACCAAAAGCTCGCAAGAGATTCCAGTTCTCAAAACGTTAATATTATTTACCATTTTTCGATTTACCATTTACCATTTTTTCAGGCGGTTTAAACACCAATAGTAAATGGTCAATGAATAAATAGTAACTGGATTTGGTTTAGTATCTAAATTATCGGGACTC
>CAIYTJ010000487.1 GCA_903929065.1 uncultured Bacteroidales bacterium
AAATGGAAATGATTTGGCATTAAGCACCAGGCAAGTATATCGGCATGAGGAAGAATGTGTTTTCTGATTTTATTCAGGAAAAAAAGATAGTTTTCATCTCTGAAAAAAATCTTCTGACGATTGTTACCCTGATTGTAAATGTGATAAATATGTCCTGTCTCAAATATCATGTATTTAATGTTTCTTTAGGGAATGCCTCTCTCGGATAAAGACCATCTAATTTCCTTATCGACACAGATTACATTGCGCCAACAGGATTTTAGTTATTCGTGTTTAATTTGTCAATTATTTTCTCAATTGTATTCCAGTTTCTGGTTGTCACTCTTATATCTAATTCTTTCTCAATTATTTTTCCTGCGCTGCTTGTCCTGCCGTCAATAAGTCTCGTTACACTATAAGCTTCTGAATCCACTATTTTGAAAAGTTCGACATCTTTTCTTTTTGAATAAAGCGGAAGGAAAAATGAATATTTAATTTTGTCAGCTGCAAAAGTGATACAACGTTCATAAACATTCTCAAGTGTTGTGCCTACCGAAAAGTAGTTATTGTCCTTAATTGACATTAAATACGCAAGTTCTCTGATAAAAACATCTTCCTTCCGTCCTATTATTTTTTGAATTTCAGATTCTAAGATAGCCGCTAATAATTGAATGTTGTCTCCAAAATAGTTGAAAGAAACATTTCCAGTTGATAAATATGATTTCACATTTTCGCAACCAGCCCTTTCAAAGATAGTTATCAAAGACTTTTGCAAAAGCCCTTCTCTGCCAATCATTATATTTCTTACAAATGCTATGTAAATCATTCTTTCAATTTCTGTCGTATGGGTATCCATATTTCTTCTTCCGAATTTGGATCGGCATTTCTGTATTTTTCTCCTAATACTTCAAAATGTGGTCTGTCGTCCAATAAATAATTTGAGTCAGGAATCCATGTTCCAAAAATATATTGAAATATACTATTGTCGTTACTTGAACCTTTGTAGTCGAAAACAGCATAAAGCCCGCCAGTCAACGTAAATGTTTCCATATCGCCCGGAACGTTGTCAAAACTCATTACCTCAGTTGCCGCCCACTTTTCAAATTCATTTGTTAGCTTAAAGTCTACAAAGTGATTCGGTTTGAAAATCTGCATCGATATCAAATCATTTGTCAGATTATTCATTATTTCTTTTCGTCTGGACATAAAACTGTTCCAAAGTTCAGCTGTCTTGTTGTCAGCCAAACTCATTGTCAGTCGTTTACCAACTAGCTTTTTTTCTTTTAAATTCTCTATTCGTGGTTGCACAGTATATAAAGTTGTCTTTGAAGTAATAATTATCAAGCATCTTCTTTTCTATGAATGCTTGCATTTTCCAACATCCTACGCTTAACGTAAGATCTTCTCCATCTTCCGGCCCTTTGCCAACTCATCCACCAGCTTATCCAGATACCGGACATGCTGCGTCAAACGATTCCCGATTTCTTCTATACGGATTCCACATATTATTCCGGTAATGAGGTACGCATTCGGGTTTATAGAAGCCTGTCGGAAGAAAGTTTCAAAAGTAACATTTTCTTTTATTAGCTCCTGCAGTTTATTATTATCGAAGCCGGTTAACCACTCAATAACCTGATGCAATTCTTCTTTTGTTCTTCCTTTCCTTTCCACTTTGGCAAGATACAGGGGATAGACAGAGGCAACGGTCATTGCTGCTATACGCTGATTTTGTGTTTCAGAGTTGTTCATAGCTTTTATTTTAGCATTAATCTTTTATATTGTTTCATGGCAGCGCACGAATCATCATATTCCCTTTTTTAAAAATAGCTTTTCCATCATAACTCCAAATCCAACTCCCACGGTATAACACACCAAATCACTCCATAAAAACCCGAATCCAAGCACCAAACCTCCGAGTCTATTTGCACGCACGGCATCAATCCAGGGCGCATGATAGAGCTGGCTTATCTCGATACAGTACGAAAACGTCAATGCAGCAAGAGCAATCCATTGGGTACTTTTCCGTTGAAATAAAAAACCGGCCATCAGAAACACCATCAGTGCCCAAAGCGCATCACCCAGATAGGATTCGACCCATTGAGGCATAATACCGGTATAATGCCGTGATGCCAGCCCTGAAAGCATTGTTATGACTACAAATAGTAAATAGTAGAAACGGTTTCTCTTGATTGTCATCTTAAATATTTCATCAAACTCCCCCTCGTTTGCAGCGATGGTTTCTTGTTTTTTTGTTTTCAACATCAGCAGCCAATATTGCCGGCAGCTGATTATTTTCTTTTTTGCGTTACAAACTCCGGACCATTTACCCCTCGTTGCAAACGAGGAGAAGAGAGGTAAAATTGAAAAGGTTATTTTTTGCGGGCACTTTTCAGGAAAGATTCTACCAGTGGTTTCGACAATTTGTCATTCTTTTCCATTCGTTCGGGATGCCACTGAACAGCCTGCAGAAAAGGCATTGTTGAAGGATTTTTATATTCGATAGCTTCAACAATACTATCGGCTGACCAGGCCACTGCACGAAAACAGGGAGCCACTTTATCCACCGCCTGATGGTGGTTGGAAGTTACCAAACCCGAATCAGAACTACATATTTTCCATAAATTTGAAGATTTATCAAGTTTTACCGAATGAAAACATTTTAAATAATCATCGCACTTATGCTGAATACCGGATGGATGGTCAGTAGGAATATCAACCAGTAACGTTCCTCCCATTGCCACGTTCAATATCTGTTCACCACGACAAATGCCAAGAATCGGCATTTTCAGTTTTACGGCTTTGTGTATAAGAGCAAATTCCAACGAATCGCGGTGTGGATTGGAAACGCAACGGGAGCTGTCAGCCGCTTTTCCATAATAGGCCGGAACCACATCTTCACCGCCGGTAAGCAATAATCCGTTACAACCGGAAAGCACTTTTAATGCCGAATCAATCCCCATGGACTTCAAATCAATCAGTATAACCGAACTATCAGCCCGATGAATCCAGTTTTCGTAATTGGAAGTTGAAGCCGAAAGCGCAATTTTAAGTGGAACTTTCTGTTCAAGGTTGCAGCTTACCAGCACTGAAAATAAAATAAGAATAATAAGATTGTTCTTTTTCATTGGTTTTTTTGTTACTGTTATCAATTCCTGATTCATTGATGGCGCTGATTTATCTCCCTTTGCTAATTCTTCCCTGTTTGCTTGCAAATATCTCAATTTTTTATTGATTTGGAATATCATTCAAACCTAAAAAGCGTGTGTTAGCAGCAGGTTTTTGTTTTATCCTATGCAATTATCATTAAGTATTTCGTACACCTTAATCAAAAGAAATTTCAGTTCATTTTATTCCCTTATATTTATGAAATCTTTCCAACCATCAGATTCTTGATAAGCAGTCTTACTGCCAACAGGTACAAATAAAATGCAATTTGTTTTGTCAATTCCGTTGAAAACATTAGATGAAGAGCTTAAGTCAACTGGAGCGGTCTGATTAGAATAAATAGATGTTAAGTTATAACAGTATTCAAAAGCACTACTATATATTGAAGTAACACTTTTAGGTATTGTAATTGACGTTAAATTTCCACACATATAAAAAGCATCAAACCATATTGTTGTTATGGTATTTGGAATTGTATATTTTCCACTAGTTGCACCTGGACAGCAGATTAATGTCGTTCCTTCTTTATTGCATAAAACACTATCCAAATTGCTGTAATTTTTATTTAATGGGTCAACTACGAACGATGTCAATTTAGGACAACCGCTAAAACATCCTCCACCAATTGAAGTTACATTCTTGGGAATTGTAATGGATTTTAATGCCAAACAACCCGAAAAAGTAGTAGTTCCAATTGATGTGACATTATTAGGTATTGTAATAGATTTAATGGCAGAGCAAGCATAAAAAGCAGCATTTCCTATTGAGGTGATGGAATTTGGCAAATAAATTACTTCTAAAGTTTCATTAAATTTCATGTCAGAATAAAAAGAACCAGCTGGTAACGTCTTTGCTGGATATGGAACGGGATAACCAGACGTCAGCGTACCATTTTCTCCTGTGTACGCAGATATATTTAATGAGGTCATATTCAAAGTCTTCAACATACTCAACGAGTCTCGGATATATTTTATATCCCTAGCATCGATTGTTCCTGTCAATATTAAACTTGTAATAGTGTCCCTTTCCATATTCGTAAATAAAGAATGAAGAGTACCTGCATTTGAGACATTTTTAGTCGATTTACCAAATTGAATTGAATCATCTGTTTTGCAAGATAATAAATTGATTATTGTCAATAAAGTAAGAAAATATAAGCTTTTTTTCATTCGTAAATAATTATGAGGTATACTTCTGTTTATTTTTTTTCTTTTATTAATTCTGG
>CAIYTJ010000488.1 GCA_903929065.1 uncultured Bacteroidales bacterium
ATCAGCAAAACAGAACTGCAACTTATATTAAGTAAAAATGGCGATTCGGTTGTTGTTGCCGGCTCTGAAAGCATTTGTCGCATGCATGTCCACACCAATCATCCGGCAGAACTTTTTCATCAGTTAAAAGATAACGGTACCATCACTTTTCAGAAAGTGGATGACATGGTTCGTCAACAGGAAACGGTACTCAAACGGAAATGGAATATTGCAATGGTTACAGATTCTACTTGCGATTTGTCGCAGGAGTTGATTGATTTTTATCAGATTAATGTGGTTCCTATCAATCTGAATTTCGGCGACAATCACTATTTAGATAAAGTAACCATACAACCCAATCAGTTTTACGATTTGCTTGAAACGTATGCCGAATTTCCCAAAACATCGCAAATAAACGAACAGGCATTTACCAACTTGTATTCGCATTTGGCTTCGCATTACGATGCAATAATTGCCGTGCATCTTACCGGTCAGTTTAGCGGAACTTATGCAAACAGTGTAAAAGCAGGCAAACGCATTTCGAAAGAGTTTAACAAACCGGTTCATGTTATCGACTCAAAAAATTTATCCGGTGCACTGGGATTATTGGTGCTAAAAGCTGCCAAAAACATAGAAACCGGCGAGTCGGTAGAATCGATTATTAAATCGCTTGAAAGGGATATTTTTCAAGTAAAAATATTTGTGAGTGTTCGCAATTTAAAATTTATGATTAAGGGAGGACGGGTTTCAAAACCAAAAGGAATCATTGCCAGAATGCTGGGATTAAATCCGGTGATTTCCATGGATAAAAATGGAAAATCCATTTTGTTTGGCAAAACCTTCAGCCAGGAAGCCAGTTTGAATAAAATTTACCAGCACATAAAAAAGATAAGCGTTGGAAAAACCATGTGGAACTATATCATACTTCATGCAAACAATCTTGAAGGTGCTCAAAAAGCAGAAGAAAAAATGAATGCAATAACTGGAATGAAACCGGTTTCGGTTGTTAATATTTCTCCTGTAATAGGTATGCATGGCGGAAATGGAGCCATTTCCATTTCATTGCTATTTAACAATTAAAACTTCGTAAACATGACTCTTTTTTTACAAGCTGCTTTGCTCATTTGGATTCTGGTCACCATGTTATGGATATGGAGCATTTTTATAAAGAATGTTAGTATAGTTGACCTGTTTTGGGGTTTCAGTTTTGTCGTAGTTAATGCATTTTATATGTTTATGTCGGGCGAAATAAATGCCAGAAAAAGATTGATTTTAGTTTTGGTTTCCATTTGGGGACTCAGGCTTGCCATTTATCTTGCCTCCAGAAATATTGGTAAAGGAGAAGATTTCAGGTATCAGGAATTCAGACGTAATTATGGTGCAGAGCGTTACTGGTGGTTCAGTTATTTTCAAACATTTTTATTACAGGGCGTTTTGATTATGATTGTTTCGTTGCCTTTATTGGGAATTAGCCAAAGCAGCCAATCAGGAAATTTAAATCTGCTCGATTACTTTGGGATTCTGGTTTGGTTGATTGGTTTTAGCTTCGAAGCGGGAGGCGACTTTCAATTATCGCGTTTTAA
>CAIYTJ010000489.1 GCA_903929065.1 uncultured Bacteroidales bacterium
ACGGTGATTCACGTATTAATGTACGTGGATTTGAAGCACCTAATACTGCAGTAATGATCAACGGTATTCCAATGAATGATATGGAATGGGGAGGCGTTTATTGGTCAAACTGGGGTGCATTAAGTGATGTGACCCGCTCCATGCAGGTTCAGCGCGGATTAGGAGCTTCTAAAGTAGCTTCTCCCGCAATTGGAGGATCTATCAATGTTGTAACCCGTTCAACTGACGCTGTAAAGGGTGGTTCGGTATCTTATGGTATTGCAGATGATGGGTATGAAAAAATAGGATTCTCCGTATCAACCGGACTAACAAAAGACAACTGGGCAATAAGCTTGTTAGGATCAAAAACTACCAGCAAAGGATACATTCAAGGAACAGAATATGAGAACTATTGTTATTTTATAAACATTTCTAAAAAATTAAGCGATTCCCAACAATTGTCATTTACTGCTTTTGCTGCCTCACAATGGCATAACCAACGTAACAGCGGCGACAAACTGTTGATCTCGGAATGGCAAAATATGCCAGGAAAATACCGTTATAATGCTTCTTACGGATTTGATATGAATGGTCAACGTAAACAATCATCTTACAATTATTATACAAAACCTCAAATCTCATTAAACCACTTCTGGACTATCGATGAAAAATCGAGTCTTTCAACAGCCGCTTATCTTTCTATAGGTAGTGGTGGTGGCTGGGGAGGCCAGGGTTACACAAGTACTGACCGTACAAACTGGTACGGATCAACCGGTGGAATTCCGACTGGTTATGATAAAGATGGCAATTACATACCAAATAGTCCTTTTAGAAATGCTGATGGAACATTTAATTATGCACATATTTACCAGTTAAACACCGACCCAGCCAATACAAATGGTTCAAAAATGGTAATGTCTTCAGCAATCAATAAACATGTATGGACAGGTATATTATCAACTTATACAACTAAAATTGGTCAATACATTGATTTTTACGGAGGGTTGGACTTACGGTATTATAAAGGAACGCATACTAATGTTCTGACCGATTTATATGGTGGAAGCTTCTTTATTGATAAAACTTCGTTACCCAATTCGACAAAAAGATTAAAAGTGGGTGATGTTCTTTATCGCGACTATGATGGTTTTGTTGCAAATGAGGGTCTTTTTGCTCAGGCAGAATATAACAAAAATGGTTTAAGTGCGTTTGTTTCCGCTTCAGGATCAAATACTTCTAACTGGCGTTATGACAGATATTATTATGATGCTGCAAATGCTCTTTCCAAAACTGTAAGCTTCCTTGGTTACTCTGTAAAGGGTGGTGCAAATTATAATATTAATACTTATCACAATATATTTGCTAATATTGGTATTATTTCAAAAGCACCTTTTTATTCAGGTGGTGCATTCCTTCAAGTTGCAAACAGCAACGAAATTAATCCAAATGCCGTTAATGAAAAAGCATTTTCTGCAGAATTGGGTTATGGTTTCCGTTCGAGATATTTTACAGCTAATTTAAATGTATATCGTACCCTATGGTATGACAAAACACTGGTTCGTGCGCTTAACGCCGGTCAACAAAATAGTTTGGTTGCCAATCTACAAGGACTGAACTCCTTGCACCAAGGTATTGAACTTGACTTTGTAGCAAAACCTGTAAAAAATGTTGAAATTACCGGAATGGTATCCATTGGTGATTATACCTGGCAGAGTAATGGAACCGGTTATCTTTACAATTCCCAGGGACAACCTGTAGATGTAAATGGTAATATTGTCAAATTATTAAGCCCTCAACAAGGACAGGTAAATGTAAGCCTTAAAGGAATTAAAGATGGCAACTCAGCTCAGAACACAGCTGCTTTAGGTGTAAATTATCAGATTTTACCAGGTTTTCGCGTTGGATTAGATGCTAATTACTTTGGCAAAAACTACTCTTATTTCAACATTTCATCGATTGGAACAAGTTTAGCACCAGCAACTTTTGCTCAACCCTGGATGATTCCAGATGCTGCAACATTAGATGTTTCAGCAAATTATCGTTTCAAGATCGGAACATTCGATGCTACGTTAACGGGAAATATTTTCAATTTGTTGGATCAGGAATATATTACCGATGCAACTGATGGTATAAACCATGACTATAAGACATCCAGTGTATTTTATGGTTTTGGACGTACCTGGTCAACGACCTTAAAAATCAGATTCTAATTAAATTATTCATACTAAAAATATAGAACAATGAAAAAGATATATTATATAGTAAGTTTGGCAATCCTAACCTTATTTACTTCTTGTGACTATAATGCCCTGAATTTCCCCGGAATAGGCCAGGGAGCAATGCCTGTAAATGTGGCAAATTACAAGTACACTTTAACTGATGCTGATTATGCTACAATTGCAACTGCAATTAAGCAACCTGTTAATGATTCAATTACACTTTTAAAGGCTAAATTACTAACAGCTTCTAAAACCGATTCAGTTACTATTAATGCAAATATCGCTAGGTTGAACTTGAAGTTTACAACTGATTCAACTTATATTAAAGCAACCTATATTGCAAGTAATAAGTTTTTTAATTCTAATCTACTTGCAAAAGATTATGTGCCATATTTATTAAATACAAATTATCCGTATACTGATAAAGGCTCAACATTTATTGCCACCTATAGCAATGTTGATTATGGAGATACATTATCCATTCCTGCAGCTAACAGAATTACGTTGTCAGCGGCAGATTATGCACTTATGGGAGCCGGTTCAGCAGCTCAACCCGGATATTACAAAGAATTTACGGGTTCGATGAATGTAATGAATTATCTGAATGGTTTACTGAAATTAAAATTTCCGTTTGCTGTATCAAATGAAGTAAGAGTTGTCAGTTATATTTATTATGACTCTAATAAAACAACAAAAAAACAATACAGAATTTTGACTTTTGATGGTCAAAACTGGATTGGGACAACAGGTCAATTTCTAAATAACGGAACCAAATGGGTATTTGATCCAACCATAAATGTAACCATGAAAAAAGGTCTTAATCCGACTGATGATTATATGCTGGTAGTAAATTATGTAAAAGCTAACCAGGCAGTGGCTACTCCTTCATTACTTGGCCTTTATGGTACAACTCTGGAATGGGAA
This sequence comes from uncultured Bacteroidales bacterium, assembly GCA_903929065.1. Taxonomy (GTDB): domain Bacteria; phylum Bacteroidota; class Bacteroidia; order Bacteroidales; family Paludibacteraceae; genus Paludibacter. The sequence goes on from CAIYTJ010000489.1 coordinate 3,123, forward strand.
AATTATTATGGTTTTAATGGCTATTATGGCGAAATAACGTTGAAACCAACAGATAGAGTTGGCGATCCGGATTATGCTAAACTTACAACGGATGCGGATAAAGCTGCCTATTTGACTCAACGTACACAAGAAGGTTTGGCTGTATATTTAGGTTTGAAATATCCCGATGCTCAACCTCAGGTTGGAGGTATTGATTTGTATTGTAATGTGACTGTTACACTTTATGCAACATCTGCCATTAACTACATTTACAGATATCAACGTATCGATAACAACGGTTTTAAATGGAAATATATTAGTCGTGTTCAAATCTAATTGTCACTCCTAATTCATAAAAAAATCCCCTCCCGGTTTCAAAACCTTGAGGGGATTTTCATTTATATTTCTCACGCTATAGGTGGTGCAGGAGTTGTTGTAGGTTTAGTGCTTTTAGAAGTGCCTATTCGATTAAGAATAGAGGTAAGTGTGTAATCGTCGAGCTTGGTAGCGTCAATACCTTTATAGATTGCTTTACCTGCATTGGTGATGAACACGTTCATATCCCAGAGGTCATTGAAAACTGCCATATTTTCATCGGTATGACGATTACGTTCAGTGATTTTGAAGTTCTGATCGTTACCTAATGATTCAATTTCATCTGCCAGTTGTGTAAATTCTTCAATCAAAGCAGGTTTTAGCCCCTTGGTTTGAAGCACAGTAACATTATTATTTACCCCTATCAACATTCGACGAACCTGAACCACTATGCCTTCCGAATTTCCAGTTGTAATACTATTACGGACAAGTGAAGTTCCTATAGCTTTTGCACTAACAGTCATCTGACCATCGGCCATATTCAGATATCCATCCAGTTTATTGAGTTTCAACCGAAGCGGCTTCATTTTCTCTCCAATCTGAGCAGTAATAGCGGCAATTTCTTTTGTCAATACATCCGACAAAATCAATTGATTGCATTGAGTAGTCTTAGTAACCAACCCTGTAACATAATCCTCGGTAAAAATATCCGAGAATTCAGCAAAATCAGACAAATCGGCTTGTAACCGTAGAGCAAGATAACCCGCTATGGCTGGTATATCTTCTAATTTACACGAAAATTTTCTTTTTTCATTCATAAGCTATTAAATTAAAAATTAAACAATATAAGGTGTATTCTTTATTTTTATTATTGCAAGGTGTTCATCAGTCATCGCAAGGTATTCATCAATCATCGCAAGGTATTCATCCCACATTGCACTATATTCCTGAAACACCAATGTGTATTTGTTTGAC
>CAIYTJ010000490.1 GCA_903929065.1 uncultured Bacteroidales bacterium
AAAGTTATAGATATGTATTACAGAAATGTCTCGGACATGAATCAAATCATACTGAAAAGACTCAGTATTTTACCACGTGATTTTGATTTAATTGTTGGAATTCCACGAAGTGGTATGTTACCGGCTAATTTATTAGCACTTTATCTCAGTAAGCCATTTACCGATATACATTCTTTTGTCAATGGACATATTTACAAATCAGGTGAACGGGGTCAATTTATTGATGTAAAGACATTTAAAAAGATCCTCATTGTAGATGACAGTGTCGCATCCGGTTCTGCCATGCAAAAATCAAAAGATTTGATTAAATCAGTAAGCGAAGATTTTGATTTAAGTTTTTGTGCCATTTACGTCATACCAGGTAAAGAAAAAGTAGTTGATTATTATTTTGAAGTTGTTCCACTACCTCGCTATTTCCAATGGAATATTCTACATCATACTTCACTTGAAAAAGCTTGTTTTGATATCGATGGAGTACTTTGTGTTGATCCGAATGACGATCAGAATGATGATGGTCCAAAATATAGAGATTTTATTTTAAATGCCGATCCGCTGTTTATTCCCAAAAGTAAGGTTGGTACACTTGTAACTTCCCGTTTGGAAAAATACAGAAAAGAAACGGAGATCTGGCTGGAAAAAAATAATGTGCAGTACGATAAACTGGTTATGCTTGATTTACCCGATATGAAGGCACGTCAGAAAGCGAATAATCATGCAGCTCATAAAGCCAATACCTACAAACAGGGTGATTATATACTTTTTTTTGAAAGTTCACTGAATCAGGCACTTGAGATTAATCGGTTAACCAAAAAACCTGTTTTATGTACCGAGAACTTTGAAATGATATACGATGCACAATCGTTTATGTATAACATGAAAAGTGGTAAACATTTTCCCGGACTGCGCAATTTTGCTCTGAAAATCAGAAATAAACTGAGAAACCGCTAATTATTCAAGTCAGACCTGATGAAAAAAGCAGCTATACTTACCATTACCGATTATGTAAACTATGGAAACAGGTTACAGAATTATGCGGCGCAGGAACTTCTGAAATCGTTTGATTTGGAAGTGGAATCCATTGCCAATGTAGCCATTCCGGAAAGTAAAACAAAACTGGCACTAAGTGTAAGGATAAAAAATGCTTTAAAATTGTCACCGCTGACATTATTGAATAAGGCTATCGGGAAAATTAATGAGCGCAAAAACAGAGAAAAATATCAACAGGGACAACGGGCAAAAGAAAAATCATTTCGCGAATATTCGGTAAAATATATGCAGGAAACTGATTTTGTAATTAGCAGAAACAATATACCGGTTGATTTGGGTGAGCGTTACGATTATTTTTTTGTTGGAAGCGATCAAATATGGAATCCGAATATACGTTATGGCTCAGCGGTTGATTTTCTGACTTTTGCTCCAAAAAATAAACGTATTGCACTTTCGCCGAGTTTTGGGGTTTCAACTATCCCGAATGAGTTTACTCAGCGATACATCGAATGGTTGTCAGAAATGGAATTTCTATCAGTAAGAGAAC
>CAIYTJ010000491.1 GCA_903929065.1 uncultured Bacteroidales bacterium
AACAACAGAAACGGCAGAAAATTAATAATTCGCGATTTCATTCTTCTGAATTTTGAAATTCATTGACCTATGATTAAATCATTATCAGTTTCAGTATCTTTCCGGTCCATGCAGGCATGTGGGTACTAAAAACTTCTTTTGAATTCAGTTTAAACAATGAAAATATTTCTGTTTCGTCAAGTAAATTTACAACACTGTAAACCTGATTTTCAGTTAATCCAAGATACTGAAAAGCTTCCGGAGGAAAACGCACATCGGTATCTAAATGTTTATCATCAAAGTTTAAAACAAATAGGATTAATTCATCTTCAAACTTTCGGAAATAAGCATATTCTTCATGCGTATTAAAATTCTGATTTTCAAAATTGGCATATTCCAGGTCAAACATCAATCCGTCGGTAATAGCCTTTTCAGATAATGTGATATTCAACAAATTCTGATAGAATTTTCTCAATTCCTTTTGCTCACTGGTAAGTAGTTTTCCATCAAATTTTCCACCATTCGACCAGCTTTGTATTGATTTCAATCCCCAATAATCGAAAATGGTAGTTCGTCCGTCCACACCGCTGAAACCTTCACAATCCATTCCTTGTTCTCCCAGTTCCTGACCGGAATAAATCATTACCGGTGCCTGAGTCAATGTTGCTGCGACAATCATTGCCGGTTTCGCATACATACCATCGCCCGAGAAAAAACCAGATCCAATACGTTGTTCATCATGATTTTCAAGGAAATTGAGCATTTGATTTTCAATGCCTCCAAGCGATTGCCAGGCATTCGTAATTTCACGCACCGGAAAGTTCTTACTGGTTACATTTCGGAGCATTTCATACATACCAACTTTATCGTAGAGGTAATCGAATTTGCCGTTTGCAAGGTAATTCCGGTATTGTGACGGATTATAAACTTCTGCAATAAAAAATACTTCAGAATATTGCTTCTTAACCTGCTGAATGGCCCAGCCCCAAAATTCAACCGGTACCATTTCGGCCATATCGCAACGGAATCCATCCACTTTTTTGGATGCCCAGAAAAGCAAAATATCGCGCATCTTTATCCATGTATTTGGAATTGGATTAAACTGTTTCTGTCCACCTTCGCTATAATTTACGCCATAATTCAGTTTAATGGTTTCGTACCAGTCATTTTGTGTTGGTGAAGCTGAGAACTGGTCATTGCCGGTTGCTTTTGCCGGAAATTCCCAATAATCTTTTATATCAAACTGAGGTTTAAACGATTGGTTTGGTATGTAATAAAAATTATTCAACGGCGAAAAAGCCCATTCCGAATGATCGTTTTCACCTAAATTCACCACTCCGGAAGGTTTCGCATCCGAATGATATTCACGCGCCACATGATTTGGCACAAAATCGATAATTACTTTCAAACCTGACTTATGAGTCCGTTTTACCAAATCCTCAAATTCATTCATCCGTGTTTCCACATTTTCTGCCAAATCAGGATCTACATCATAGTAATCTTTAATGGCGTACGGCGAACCGGCTTTTCCTTTCACGACAGTTTCATGGTCTTTTTGAATTCCAAAAGCCAAATAATCGGTCTGCGTGGCATGTTCAATGATTCCGGTGTACCAGATATGTGTAATTCCAAGGCTTTTGATTTCCTTTAATGCTTTTGGGGTAAATGAACTTAATTTTCCGCACCCGTTTTCTTCTATAGTTCCGTTGAACTTATTGGTAGTTTTTTCATTACCGAATAGGCGTGGAAAAACCTGATAAATA
>CAIYTJ010000492.1 GCA_903929065.1 uncultured Bacteroidales bacterium
ATAAAAATGTGTTTTTCTTTTTTTTATTTAAAAAAAAAAAAGCGACTGTAAGTACCTTACAATCGCTATTTTTACTTGTTTTTCATCTTGTGACCCCGATGGGATTCTAACCCATGACCTTCAGAACCGGAATCTGACGCTCTATACAGCTGAGCTACGGAGCCGTTTTGGAGTTGCAAAGGTAACAAAAATTATCAAACTCTGAAAAACAGTTTGAAAAATCCTCAACTGACTTTTTACATAAGAAAATCTATTGTCGTTTCGATAGATTTATTTAAATTTGTAGAATTATTGAGTACAATGATCTAATAAACAAATCACACAATAATCTAAAAGCATGGCCAAAACCAAATCTGTGTATGTTTGCCAAAATTGCGGTGTGGACTCTCCAAAATGGATTGGAAAATGTCCGTCATGCGGCGAGTGGAATTCATATGTCGAAGAAATAATCAGCAAAGACACAACACCGAAATTTCAAATGGCAGGTGTTGAAATTACCAAGCAAAAACCAATTCTGATTTCGGATGTTGAGACCGATGAAGAAACCCGTATCGATACCAGTTGTAATGAATTGAATCGGGTGTTGGGAGGTGGATTGGTTCCGGGATCATTGGTGCTGATTGGCGGTGAACCCGGCATTGGCAAATCTACATTGGTGTTGCAAGTGGTGTTGAATCTGAAAGGTAAACGGACGCTTTACATTTCTGGCGAAGAAAGCGTAAAACAATTGAAACTTCGCGCCGAAAGACTGAAATTTGATAACCCCGATTGTTATATTGTCAGTGAAACTTCGCTTGAGCAAATTTTTGTTCATATCCAGAATATTCAGCCCGAAGTGGTGATTGTCGATTCCATTCAAACAGTTTCAACCGAACTGATTGAGTCGTCACCTGGTTCGGTTTCACAAGTTCGTGAATGTACCGCCAATCTGCTGAAGTTCTGCAAAACCACCTCCATTCCGGTGCTTTTAATCGGGCATATCAACAAAGAAGGCAGCATTGCCGGTCCGAAAGTGTTGGAACATATCGTGGACACTGTGCTTCAGTTTGAAGGCGACCAACATTATATGTACCGGATTCTTCGTCCGATAAAAAACCGATTTGGAAGTACTTCGGAACTTGGCATTTTCGAAATGCAGCAAAATGGTCTGCGTGAGGTGAGTAATCCGTCCGAATTGTTACTTTCGCAAAACCACGAAGGACTTAGCGGTGTGGCTATTGCTTCTGCTATTGAAGGAATTCGTCCGTTTCTGATAGAAGTGCAGGCGTTGGTCAGTTCGGCAGCTTACGGAACGCCCCAGCGCTCCAGCACCGGTTTTGATCTGCGCCGGTTGAATATGTTGCTGGCTGTTCTCGAAAAACGCGCCGGTTTCAAAATTGCCCAAAAAGATGTTTTTCTCAATATTGCAGGAGGAATTAAAGTGAATGACCCGGCTATCGATTTGGCTGTAATTTCGGCTATTCTTTCGTCAAATGTGGATATTGCTATTGAAAAGCAAGTTTGTATGGCTGGCGAAGTCGGACTTTCCGGTGAAATCCGCCCCATCAACCGCATTGAACAGCGCATTCTCGAAGCCGAAAAACTTGGTTTCAAAAAGATGATTATTCCTGATATCAACCTGAAAAGTATCAATCTGACTAAACTGAATATTGAATTGGTTAGAGTGAAAAAGGTGGAAGAGGCGTTTAGAGTATTGTTTAAAGGGTAGGATAAATGAGAAATTTAAAAATATTTTATAGTGTTATTTTCTGTTTTCTCATAATCCTTTTGCAAGGATGTGGTAAAAAAGAGTTGGAAAGAGATGACTATTCTCTTGTTTTTAAAAACTATTTATCAGAAGATACTATTCCTGTTGAATATTTGAAGTTATTTCCTCCTTTAATTACGGATTCTTTTGATATTAATTTGGTAGATAAATGTAAAGATGATACACTTAGCGGTGATACATATAAATATTTTTATTCAAAATACACTTTGTTTGAATACGAGTTTGAAAAGGAAAAATCATTGTTTGGAGATTACTATGATCGTCCTTTTAAGGTGCCACTTTATGATAAGTCAAGTCTAATAGTATTGGGCAAAATTAATATACACAAAGATGTAGACGGAATAATGCTTTATTCCAAAACGCCGAAACATGCTATTTTATCTAATGGAGCTGAATATTACACGCTGATAATGTATGTGTTGAAAAAAAATAAATTATGTTCCATTGTTGAACTTTCGCATTTTTCAGTTAAAGACAATGATAAAAGTGACTGGGTAAGAACTTTCAAAACAAGAAAAGAATGTTACACTCAAATATATTATTATGGTATGTCCGATTTTGAAAGTCCATGTAGTAGTGTTTATGATGAAAACTGGTGGAGTGAAAAGTCAATGAAGAATTTATTGAGAAAACTTGGAATTAAAAATGAAAAACGCACACTAGGATATTCTATGTTTTATATAGATGAAATTGGATTTGTAAGATATATCAGTACAATTGGAGCTAAAAAATCTCAACTTCCTGAAATTCTTACTAATAAAAAGAATTGGAAAACTCTTCATTTTCATGGAGTTTTAATGTAATCTTATCCCAAAAAAGGGAAGAAGAGCTAAATAACAAAGAAAATGACTCTCCGCACTGTAAATGTAACCCGATATATCACTCCTTTGCGCGAAGGTGGCTCGCTGCCGGCTTTGGCTGAAGCTGACGACGATTTTAAATACGTTGTCAAGTTTCGAGGTGCAGGGCATGGTGTCAAAGCTTTGATTTCAGAACTTATCGGTGGAGTTTTTGCAAAACTGTTGAATTTGCGGGTTCCGGAATTGGTATTTGTTCAATTGGATGAAGCTTTCGGCCAAACTGAAGGTGACGAAGAAATTCAGGATTTATTGCAGGGCAGTCGTGGGTTGAATCTCGGGTTGCATTTTCTGTCAGGAGCGCTGACTTTCGATCCGGTAACCACCAAAGTGGATGGATTGCTGGCTTCGCAGATTGTGTGGATGGATGCATTTTTGACTAATGTGGATCGAACCGTGCGAAATACTAATATGTTGATGTGGCACAAAGAGTTATGGCTTATTGATCATGGTGCAACGCTATATTTTCACCATACCTGGACTAATTGGGAGACCCAGGCATTGAGTCCTTTTCCATTGATAAAAGACCATGTTTTGCTGCCATTTGCCGATAAACTGGAAGAAGTAAATGCCGCATTCCATCAACTAATTTCCAATGAAACAATTCGCGAAATAGTGGATATGATACCGGATGATTGGGCTTCAGTTTCAGAAAATGGCTCGTCAGCAAACGAAGTTCGAGAAATTTATTATCAATTTTTGTCGCGCAGATTGGAAAATTCAGATAACTTTTTAAACGAAGCACTCCATGCAAGGAAAACAGGTTTTTGAATACGCCGTGATACGTGTTTTACCTAAAGTGGAACGCGAAGAATTTATCAATATCGGTGTAATTTTGTTCTCAAAAAGAGCAAAATACATTCGCATGAAATATAAATTGGACAAAGAAAGACTTAGTGTTTTTTCAAGTGAATTGGAAGTTGAATTACTCGAAGAAACCTTGCATTCATTCGAAAAAATATGTAATGGAGACAAGGCCGGCGGTACAATTGCGCAATTTGATATTCCGGAACGTTTTCGTTGGCTGACTGCTGTCAGAAGCTCGTGCATACAAACATCCCGCCCTCATCCCGGATTTTCTGACAACCTGGATTCTGAGTTAGAAAAGTTGTTCCTGGAAATGGTTGAATAGTCAATTTTTAAACCGGCATTTTACCCAAATTCATAGTGATAATATCAATTATTTATCGTATATTTGTATGTTTTTTTGGATACAAGCAACAAATATGGAATATGCTGAAAACCATCTCTAAACAGCAAAAATAAATAACATAAAATAGAAAATGAACGAAGTAGAATTAGCAAGAGACACTGCAAGTGCCAATTATGGTGCAAGTAGCATTCAAGTGCTTGAAGGATTGGAAGCAGTACGCAAACGCCCGGCGATGTATATTGGCGATATTGGCGTAAAAGGATTACACCATCTGGTTTATGAGGTGGTTGATAATTCCATCGATGAAGCCATGGCAGGACATTGTGATACCATCAATGTAACCATCAATGAAAATAATTCAATAACTGTTGTTGATAATGGCCGCGGTATCCCGGTTGATATGCACGAAAAAGAAGGAAAGTCTGCTCTGGAAGTAGTTATGACCGTGCTTCATGCCGGTGGTAAATTCGACCATGGAAGTTATAAAGTTTCCGGAGGATTGCATGGTGTTGGGGTTTCGTGTGTGAATGCACTTTCTACTGATTTACGCGTGGAAGTTTCACGTAACGGGAAATTGTATATGCAGGAATACCAATGCGGTATACCAAAATTTCCGGTACAGGAAATCGGGACTTCCACTACCAATGGAACACTGACAACTTTTCTTCCCGACAATACTATTTTTATTGAATCGGTTTACAAATACGATATTTTAGCAAGCCGGTTACGTGAATTATCATACCTGAATGCAGGAATTACACTGACTTTGACTGATAAACGTCATGTGGAAGAAGATGGAACTTTCCGTTCGGAAATTTTTCATTCAACCGAAGGTTTGAAAGAATTCGTTCAGTATATCGACGAAGCCCGCGAGCCGCTTATTGAAAATATTATTCATATTTCCACAGAGAAAAACGGAATTCCTGTTGAGATTGCTATGACCTACAATACGTCGTACAATGAAAATGTGCACTCGTATGTAAATAATATCAATACAATTGAAGGTGGAACTCACCTTGCCGGTTTCCGCCGCGGATTGACCCGTACGTTGAAAAAATATGCCGAAGACAGCAAAATGCTGGAAAAACTGAAAATTGAAATCAGTGGCGACGACTTCCGTGAAGGCTTGACAGCAGTAATTTCGATTAAAGTTCAGGAACCGCAGTTTGAAGGCCAGACCAAAACCAAATTGGGTAATAACGAAGTAATGGGTTCGGTGGATATGGCTGTTGGAGAAGCGCTTGGTAACTATTTGGAAGAAAATCCAAAGGCAGCCCGCATTATTGTGGAAAAAGTAATTCTGGCAGCGACAGCGCGTTATGCAGCTCGTAAAGCCCGTGAAATGGTACAACGCAAATCCCCGCTTTCGGGTGGAGGATTACCCGGCAAGCTTGCCGATTGTGCTGACAAAGATCCTGAAAAATGCGAATTATTTCTTGTCGAAGGGGATTCGGCTGGTGGAACCGCTAAACAAGGCCGCAGCCGTCAGTTTCAGGCAATTTTACCCTTGCGTGGTAAAATTCTGAATGTTGAGAAAGCAATGCCGCATAAAGTGCTTGAAAGTGAAGAAATTCGCAATATATATACCGCGTTAGGCGTTACTATTGGTACCGAAGATGACAGCAAAGCATTGAACACTAAAAAACTTCGATATCATAAAATCATAATCATGACCGATGCTGACGTCGATGGCAGCCACATTTCCACATTAATTATGACTTTCTTTTTCCGTCATATGAAAGAATTGATAGAACAGGGATATTTGTATATTGCAACTCCACCGCTCTATTTATGCAAAAAAGGGAAAGTGGAAGAATATTGCTGGACAGATGTTCAACGTCAGATTTTTATTGAAAAATATGGTGGTGGTGTCGAAGGTGGAATTCATACTCAGCGTTATAAAGGTTTGGGAGAAATGAATGAAACACAATTGTGGGACACTACCATGAATCCTGAAAACCGCACATTGCGTCAGGTGAATATTGAAAATGCTGCCGAAGCAGATCACGTTTTCTCCATGTTGATGGGCGATGATGTGGCGCCGAGACGGCAATTTATCGAACAAAACGCAACTTACGCGAAAATTGACGCTTAAAAACTCAGTCAAAAGTCTAAAGTCAAATGACTTTGGGCTTTTGTCTTTTACAATAAAAAATGAATATAGCCGTTTTTTGTTCATCAAGCAATCATATTGATAACAGGTATAAAAAGGAAGCTTTTCAACTGGGCGAAATGATTGCCGAAAGCGAAAACACATTGGTTTTTGGTGGTGCAACAGGCGGCTTAATGGATTCGGTGGCTGAAGGCGCTCACTCCAAAAACGGTGATATAATAGGTGTAATTCCTCAGGCTGTAATCCGGATGAAACGGCAAAGTCCGTTACCAACCGAACTCATTATTGTCGAGACCATGAGTGAACGGAAGGCAAAGATGAAAGAGTTCTCCGATGTTTTCATTGTACTTCCCGGAAGTTATGGCACGTTGGACGAAATGCTGGATATAGTGGCTTCGGGTGTGGTTGGAGAACATAAAAAGTTATTGATAATTGTCAATCAAAATGGATTTTATAATCATTTTCTCGAACAGATTGAATTTATGCGCAGCGAAATGTTTATACCTGTTGAAAATTACAAACCTATTGTGGTGCAAGATATTAATGCATGTTTTGAATTAATTAATTTACAATTAAATCATTAAAATCCAGGATATATGAATCTGTTTTGGAAAAAACTATTTGGAGCAATTACTCCTACAGCTAAATTAGAAAAAAATGAAGCTGAACTGATACAAGCCATGCATCGATATGCAGAAGTTGAAAAATCAGTTGAGTTGGCGCAATATAAAGAATTGTTTCATGTAGTGAAATCGGCGAAATTTCAGGAGAATAAGAGGATTTTGCAAAACCGTAAATATAAAGACACTGAAGAATATAGAATCAGTAATAAGTTTAAAAAACTTCAACATTCACCTGCTGTTCAGCTTTATTACAAGGTGTTGGTTTCAGAAGAATTGAAACAATATTTAAATTTCAAAACTACGGCCGATTATGAATTGTTAGGTGATAAAAAGAAAGTAAAAGCTTCAGATTTGCTAAAAAAAATGAAAGCCTACGAAAAATCTAAAGCATTCAAAACTTACGCCCGCTTCTATAATTCATTCATAATCAAAGAGTATGAAGAATTGAAGATCAAAGTTGCCACTCCTGAATTTATAAAAACGAATGAATTCTGGGCCAATGAGAAACGCTGGCAAACAACTCCTGAATTTATAAAACAAGAGCGGTTTTATGAACTTGCTAAAAATCCGGATATATCATTTTATGAAAACGAAAAACCAGAACGGTTTGATAGATTTAGATCATGGATATTGACATTTCAAGATGAATTTCAATGGAATACACTCGATAAATCACGTTGGAATTTCGGATTCCACTATAAAAGTGCAAAATTAATCGAAGATCACTCATTTGCAAACGAGAAACAAGCAAACAACTCCGGCAAAAATGTATCGGTAGAGGATGGCATTTTAAAATTGGAAACAAAGCGTGAAAAAGTCAAAGCACGGGCATGGCATTCAGAAAAGGGATTTATTCAGAAGGAATTTAACTATACAGCCGACGTACTTCAAACTGCGGATAAATTTAGAAAGAAATATGGAATATTCCGGGCAAAAATTCGTTGCACTGGTAATATTAACCATGCATTTTGGCTTGGGTCTGATGATAAATTACCGAATATCAAAATATTTCATTACAACGGAAAAGTAATTAATGTTGGAAATGCAAATAAAAATATTTTTGATGGAGTAAAAATATCTGGTCTAAACCCATCTCAGTACTTTATCTATTCGTTAATATGGACTGAAAAAGAATTGATTTGGATGATTAATAATCTTGAAGTTTACCGAACTGCAAGTGGAATTCCTAAGGAAGAAATGTATCTGGCTTTTAATTCTTTTATTTCCGAAAAACAACATGGAACGACTGGAAATATTGAAGTTGAT
>CAIYTJ010000493.1 GCA_903929065.1 uncultured Bacteroidales bacterium
AACTGTTAACTGATAACTGTTAACTGTTCACTAATAACTGTTTTTCCGGTTCATTTTTTTAGAACAATAAAGAAAATACAAATATTTGGAAAGAAAATGATTATAATTTAAAAATAAAATATAACTTTGCGAAATATTTAGTTTCAATTATGTACAGGCTAAATATATATACCATAAATAGATGCTAAATCCCCGAAAGATTACTACTCCACTGATAACATTAAATAATCCAGTATGAAGAAATTGATTGTTATTACCCTATTATGTATAGGAATTTCACAGATTACCAACTCTCAGAAAATAATAAATACGAAAAGCGGACCTTTCCAACCCGGATGGTATATAGGCGCTAACGGAGGTGTAAATTGGTTTATGGGTGAGGGAAATAATTTCTTAAGCGATGACAAACCTTCTGTTTCTCCTGCTAAAAATATGGACTTTTTGGGTCGTATAGAATTGGGTTATAAGATTACCCCGGTAGTCAGTGTACGTGGAATGTTGGGTTATACGGATATTAACTGGAATACGGTACCTGCCGGCACTCCTACAATAAACTTCAGTTCTGAAAACCTGACTGCTGACGTAGTATTTAATCTTAGTAATTTAAAAGGGTATAATCCTAACCGGAAGTTTGACTTTTCCATTTTTGCCGGAATTGGCGGTGCTTATCGCAACCAGGTTATTTATCCTGCCAACAATCTTCCTCAGGTTGTAGGTATTGTACGTGGTGGTTTGCAGGGTGACTATCACCTATCTCCTGTATGGGCACTGAATTTAATTTTAGAAGGAAATGTGGCTACCGATAATTATAATGATGTGGCAGTTGCACCCCTTCCATTTGACTTGATGCCGGCTTTGTCATTTGGATTGACCTACCGTTTACCGGAAGCAAAACCAAGAATGATGGCTGCTAACGTTGAGAAACCGGTTATTGAACCAAAACCTGTTGAAGTCGCACCAAAACCTGAACCAACACCAGTAACTCCGAAACCTGAACCTGTTGCAGTAGTTCCTACACCTGAACCTGTTGCAACCGTTCAACCAAAGCCGGAACCTGTTGTTCCAACACCTGCTCCGGCAGTTGCCCAGGTTCCTGCACCTGTTGTTCCTGCTCCTGTTCCTGTAGTTCCAAAAGCAGTTGAACCTGCACCAGCACCGGTTGCTACAGTTGTACCGGTACCAACTCCGGAAGTTAAACCAACTCCTGCACCATCACCAATGGCTTGTACAGCTGCACCTAAATTGTGGGTAAATGTGTTTTATCCTATTAATAAAACGGATATTGCAAAACCAAAACAAAATGAAGCTGTTGCCAACGTGGTGGAATATTTAAATAAGTATCCAAAGGCTAAAGTAATAATTAGCGGATATGCTGATAAAGGCACAGGTACAGCAGCTGTAAACCGCAGGGTATCTAAAAAACGTGCTGAAAACCTGGCAAGCCTGTTGGAAACTAAATACTCAATACCTGCCGAACGCATTACAACCAAATGGCATGGAGGCAGCATTCAACCATACAAGCAGGCTTCGATGAACCGACTGACCACCGTGAAATCGGTAACGGAATCTTGCAGCATGCAAAAAACAGATACAGCTAAAACTGCCATGAACTGTACTATGCAGAAATGCTGTAACATGAAAAAGGATGTTGTTGATATTATTACATTTGCTGAAAATAAATCTGAATTGGGTGATCAAAAACAAAAAGATGCTATTATGAAAGCAGCTCTTTATCTTCGCAGCCATCCGGAAGCAAAAGTGGTAATTAAAGGGTATTCCGATAAAAAATCAAAAGTTGAAGAAGCTAATAAATCACTCTCGCAGAAACGCGCTGTAGCAGTGGCCAATTCATTGATTCTGAAATATTCAATCGATCAAAACCGCATACAGGTAAAATGGTATGGAAGTGGTGTACAGCCAAATTCAAAACAACACAACCGTGTAGTGGTGATTGAAACGGTTAAATAGTTTATAGTTTATAGTTGACAGTTATCAGTAAACAGTGAACAGTAAACAGTGAACAGTGAACAGTGAACAGTGAACAGTGAACAGTAAACAGTAAACAGTAAACAGTAAACAGTGAATAGTTATCAGTAAACAGTCCTGTAAACGGAATGTTCCGATTCTGGGAATTCAAAATCAACGAAGTTAATGTCGAAATACTCCATCGAAAGACTCCATAAGTAGTTAGGAATTAAGATACAGGAGTTATAAAGAATAAAATAAAACCCTGATAGGCAATGCTTATCAGGGTTTTATATAAATAATAGTTCTTATATATCCCAATTCACCTTCGTTTGTGACGACGGGCAAGGATAGAGCGTTTTCAATGCAAAAATCGATGAAAACTAATTGCAATCTAATAATGAAAAAGTTTATTTCGTTGTTTTAAACAAAGAACCATAAACCCCTGGTTGCAAACTAGGGGGAGGTAGTGTGGGTGAAATTAGGCTCATTGTCATCATAATTTCAATTAATTTTTGTATCTTTGTATATGCAATTTTATGAATAAACAAATGAGAACACCTGAAATTAAAAAATTTATTCTGGAACACAGCAATCTTTTTTGGTATATTCCACAAGAAAAAAAAGTGGATGTTAGCGATGAAGTATTGGTAGAAACTATTTTGAATTATGGGGATAAAATTGATTTTATAGAATTGGTTAATTTGATGGGAATGAATAACGCAGCTAATTCCTTTTTTAATTCAATAAATACAAGCGAACGAAGGAGAGGTAATTATTCCGAACTAACTATCAATTACTTTACGCACGTCTTTAATAAATATGCACACTGAAATACTTTCACAGGAGCAATCAGAACTATTTCCTTATTTAAAAAGATTTCAACGTTCTTTTTATTTAGTAGGAGGTACAGCTATTGCTTTGCATATTGGACATAGACGATCTATCGATTTCGATTTATTTACACAATCAGATTTGATAATATCAAGAATTAAGAAAACTTTACTGGAAATCCCTTATAAGCAAGAACCTATTTTTGAAGACTATGATCAACTTCATTTATTCATTAATCGGGTAAAGTTTACTTTTTTTAGTTACCCTTATCTTGTTGAACATTCCGCAAAAGTTGAAACGTATATTACAATTCCTACTTTATTATCATTGGCTGCCATGAAGGCATTTGCTTTAAGTCGTCGTTCCAAATGGAAAGATTATGTGGATCTGTATTTTATTCTACGTGACTTTTATAACATACAGCAAATAAGCGAACTGGCAACTACAATTTTTCCGCAACAATTTTCAGAAAAGTTATTTCGCGAACAATTAGCATTTCATAAAGATATAGATTACTCCGAACCTGTAGAATTTCTGGTTGAACCTGTAAGTGACCAGGAAATTAAAGATTTTCTGCTAAATGCGGCAATTGATATATTATAGTAGGTAGTCGACGGTAAACAGTGAACAGTAAACAGTAAACAGTAAACAGTAAACAGTAAACAGTGAACAGTGAACAGTAAACAGAAAACAGTGAACAGTGAACAGTGAACAG
>CAIYTJ010000494.1 GCA_903929065.1 uncultured Bacteroidales bacterium
AAGATGCTGAAAGCTTAGACATAAATATTGTTTCACTCCGGATTCCTGCTACTTATAACTACTTTTTTACATTTGACAACTTCAGACCCTATGTTGGCGCGGGATTAATGGCCAATTTAATATTAAATCAGAGCGATAAATTTATTATTCCTTATTATATTAATTCGCGAAATTTAAGCAATTCTATACCGATTCTCAATTTTGGATTAACCGCAAATATGGGTACAAAATTCAAATTAAAAAATAATCATTCCATAAACCTCGAATTAAACTATTATAATACGGGCAATTTAGTCGGAAATCCTTTTATGACGCTTACAAATAATACATTCTCGTTGGCGGTGGGATATAATTTATGAAACATTTTTCATTTTATTTGTTATAACTTATAAATGAGAAAAAATGAATAAAAACCGTTTGGAAGCTTTCAGCGATGGCGTTTTGGCAATTATAATCACCATTATGGTATTGGAACTCAAAATTCCTGCTGGTGACGATTGGCAATCACTACAACTACTTACTCCAAAATTAATCAGCTATGTGATTAGTTTTATTTACATTGGCATTTACTGGAACAACCACCATCACTTGTTGCATACGGTTAAACACGTAACCGGCGGTATTCTCTGGGCGAATACACATTTGCTGTTTTGGTTGTCGCTGGTGCCATTTGTTACTGCCTGGGCTGGCGAACATCATTTCACTGAATTGCCTGTTGCAGCTTATTCATTTATACTTCTGATGGCTGCCATCGCGTATTTCATTCTTTCAAAAACGATTGTTTCCGTTCATGGAAAGGAATCCGTGTTATCTTCGGCAATCGGAAAAGACTTCAAGGGAATTATATCGGTAATTGCCTATGCATTGGCTGTAATGTTTGCCTTTTTCGTAAGGGAAATATCGTTATTTTTGATTCTGGCAATTGCGGTGTTGTGGTTGGTTCCAGATAAACGGATTGAAAACAAGCTGAAAGACAAGGAGTAATTTATCTTTTCCCCGATTTTCTGCTTCCAAAACTACCCGAAGAAGGTTTCACGTTTTTGGAGACTCCGCCTTTTTTCACGCTCGAACTGCTCGAATTTGTTCTTAAATCCCGTGATTTTGGATTTGGGTTTGCAGAACGGTCAGATTTCGTTGGTTTGGAAGTTGTAGTTTTACGTTCGAATAGTTTTGGTTTTTTTTCCTGACTTTTTGTTCTTGACTCTTGACTCTTGACTCTTGGCTCCACGACAGAAGAAGAATCAGCAATTGCCGTCATAATCTGCTCCATCTCTGCCGGTTCAAGTTGCCGCCATTCGCCTATTGGCAAACCTTTCAAGCCGATATTCATAATGCGGATTCGTTCCAGTTTTACCACTTCATAATTGAAAAATTCACACATACGGCGGATCTGGCGATTCAATCCCTGAATCAATGTTATGCGGAAAGAATAAACCGATTCTTTCACCACTTTGCATTTTTTTGTCATTTCTCCCAAAATCGGAACTCCCGCGCTCATTTTCAGAATAAACTCATCAGTCACAGGTTGTCTTACTGTCACTAAATATTCCTTT
Source organism: uncultured Bacteroidales bacterium (assembly GCA_903929065.1). Classification (GTDB taxonomy): domain Bacteria; phylum Bacteroidota; class Bacteroidia; order Bacteroidales; family Paludibacteraceae; genus Paludibacter. Next base: position 1,554 of record CAIYTJ010000494.1, read on the forward strand.
TCGTGCTTGTTTCCGGCACGAAGAATTTTATTTACAATGTCGCCGTTGTTGGTTAGGAAAATCAAACCCTGCGATTCTTTGTCAAGCCGGCCAATCGGGAAAATGCGTTCGTGATAGCCGATATAATCGATAATAGAATCTTTTACACCGATTTCGGTTGTACTGATAATGCCAACCGGCTTATTGAAAGCCAGAAACACGAAATCGGTTCCAACTTTGGCTTCAATCGGATTACCATTCAACAACACTTTATCTCGCACCGAAACCTGATCGCCGACGCTGGCTCTTTTTCCATTCACAAAAACATGTCCTTGTTCGATAAACTTGTCGGCTTCCCGACGCGAACAAACGCCACTGTCGCTGATAAACTTATTGAGACGGATTTTTTCGATCATGGATTAGTTAGTAGTTAATTGGTTGATTGGTTAATTGGGTTTAGCTTGCTGCTTGCCGTTTACAGTTTGCTGTTATTGAAGTACATCCAGCAATTCTCTGATTACCATAGCACTCGCACCCCAAATTTCGACATTGGTCACATCAAAATAGGGTGCGTCAGATACAGCTTTTATTGAATTTATGTAGAAATCTTTGTGCTTAATGACATCCGGTTTAAAAAAATCATCGAAAGGAATTTCAATAACTTCATTTACTTCACGCTCATCGATATTGTAAATAGGTTTTTCGTCCAAATAACCAACAAAAATGCTAATTAAAAAATTACTCGGCGGCACATAAATATCGGACAATCTGCCTATAATTTCGATTTTGTTTTCTGGAATTCCGATTTCTTCTTTTATTTCCCGTAAAGCAGTTGTTTCCAAATCTATATCTTCATCCTCGAATCTTCCACCCGGAAAAGCAATTTGACCGGAATGAACTCCGACATAAACACTTCGCCGGATTACAATCATTTTCAGAAAATCATTTTCATGAAAAAAAAGAATCAGAACGGCGCTTTTTTTTGCATTCGGGACTGGATATTTCCGGTTTTTCAATTCATCAAGATGATGTTTCGGCGCCATTTTCTGATGTGAAATTACACCGGGAAGTGGTTTTGAAAGTTTAAATTTTAAATCCTGCTTGGTGAATGACATTTGTATATTACTGACAAATAATGCAACCTTCGCACTTGGATAATTCACCGCGCAACCGTTTTTCAACCAGCAATTTAATCCGATCCTGAAGTGCCGGAATGCAAATTTTCTCAATCACATCGTTGGTAAAGGCAAACATAAGCAACAATCGGGCTTCTTCTTCTGAGATTCCGCGTGACTGCATATAAAATTTAGCCGTTTCGTCGAGCTGACCTATGGTTGCTCCATGCGAACATTTTACATCGT
>CAIYTJ010000495.1 GCA_903929065.1 uncultured Bacteroidales bacterium
GAACTGACTTGCAATATGTTTTCAAAGTAGCCAAAGCGAATGGTTTTGCCATTCCGTCGGTAAATGTGGTAGGTTCATCTACTGTAAATGCAATTTTAGAAGCTGCAAGAGTTGCCAATGCGCCCGTTATGATTCAGTATTCTAACGGTGGTGCTGCTTTTAATGCCGGTAAAGGATTGAAACTGGATGGTCAGCAAGCGGCGGTTTTAGGAGCCGTTGCCGGGGCAAAGCATATTCACATTTTGGCCGAAGCGTATGGTGTTCATGTGGTACTTCATACCGACCATGCTGCCAAAAAACTACTTCCCTGGATTGATGGACTGCTTGATGAAGGCGAAAAACATTTTGCACACTATGGCAAACCACTTTTCAGTTCGCATATGCTTGATCTTTCCGAAGAATCACTGGTAGAAAATATCGAAATCAGCAAACGCTATCTGGAACGTATGAGCAAAATGGGTATGACGCTCGAAATTGAACTCGGAATAACCGGAGGTGAAGAAGATGGAGTTGACAACAGCGGCATCGATAATAGTTTGCTATATACGCAGCCGGCTGATGTTTTTTATGCCTATCAGGAATTGAGTAAAGTTTCTCCTAATTTTACCATTGCCGCCTCGTTTGGCAATGTGCATGGCGTTTACAAACCGGGAAACGTGAAACTGATGCCGGTAATTTTGAAAAATTCTCAGGATTATATCAAAGAAAAATTAAATCTGACTGATGCTCATCCGGTAAATTTTGTTTTCCACGGTGGCTCAGGTTCAACCCATGCCGAAATACGGGAAGCAATTAGTTACGGTGTAGTAAAAATGAATATTGATACTGATACCCAGTGGGCATATTGGGATGGAGTTCGCGAATTTGAAGCAAAAAATCACGATTATCTGCAAGGGCAAATTGGAAACCCGGAAGGGGCTGATAAACCAAACAAAAAATTCTACGATCCGCGAGTTTGGCTGCGGAAAGGCGAAGAATCATTGATTGCCCGCTTACAGGTTGCTTTTGAAGATTTAAATGCAGTAAATAGCCTTTGATAATTTACGATTTAAAGATGCACAATTTACAATTGATATAATTAAGGTTTGTAAAACAAAAAACAGGCTGTCTGCAATTATCAGACAGCCTGTTTTTTTAAACTGTTATTCATTCAATCGTAAATTGTAAATGAATAAATTGTAAATCAAAATTAAGCTTTTCCAGCACTTCCCAAAACATTAACCGTTTTGTGGGAATATAATTTTTTCAGCTCGTCACGAGCCGGTCCAATATATTTACGTGGATCGAATTCGCCTGGTTTGGTCGCCATAACTTCGCGAATTGCTGCAGTCATTGCCAAACGTCCGTCAGAGTCAATATTGATTTTACAAACTGCAGAAGCAGCAGCGCGACGCAATTGTTCTTCCGGAATACCGATTGAATCTTTCAATGCACCACCATATTTGTTGATGGTTGCAACATATTCCTGTGGTACTGAAGAAGCACCGTGCAATACGATTGGGAAACCGGGAATTTGTTTTTCAATTTATTCCAGGATATCAAAACGCAATGGAGGTGGAATCAATACGCCATTTTCATCGCGGGTACATTGAGCCGGTGTGAATTTGTTTGCACCGTGTGAAGTTCCGATTGAAATTGCCAATGAATCAACGCCGGTGCGGGTTACGAAGTCAACCACTTCTTCCGGTTGAGTATACGTGTGGTGTTCAGCCACAACATCATCTTCAACACCAGCCAAAACGCCAAGTTCGCCTTCAACACTTACACCATGAGCATGAGCATATTCAACTACTTTTTTAGTCAAAGCAATATTTTCTTCGTATGAAAAATGTGATCCATCAATCATTACTGAAGAGAAACCTGAATCGATACAACTTTTGCATAATTCAAATGTATCACCATGGTCCAGGTGCAAAACAACAGGAATATTTTGTCCCAATTCTTTGGCATATTCCACAGCTCCCTGAGCCATGTAACGAAGCAAAGTTTGGTTGGCATATTTACGTGCGCCACTCGATACCTGTAAAATTACCGGAGATTTTGTTTCAACACAAGCAGCAATAATAGCCTGCATTTGTTCCATGTTGTTGAAATTGAAAGCGGGAATGGCATATTTGCCTTCGATAGCTTTTTTGAATAAGTCGTTGGTATTCACCAATCCAAGTTCTTTGTAATTTACCATTTTAATTGAATATTATAGTTTGATATTTTGACCGCAAAAGTACTCATTTTTTGTCAAATATGAAAGAAAAATGCACTCATAATTAATAAAATGTTACCTTCACTTGAAATTTTGAAAAAATACAAACCTGTTTGAATACTAAATACTTACAGTTGACTGAAAATCAGTATTTTTGTTTTTGAAATTCCAATGAATAAAAAAGTTATCAAAAATACAATTAGTCAAAATCTAATTTATAACTTTGCGAAGTTTACTTTCAATTTTCAACCACTTAATTCATTAATTTTTATGAGTTTCATTAAAGAATTTAAAGAATTTGCCATGAAAGGCAATGTGATTGACCTGGCAGTCGGTGTAATTATCGGTGCGGCTTTTGGAAAAATTGTAAC
>CAIYTJ010000496.1 GCA_903929065.1 uncultured Bacteroidales bacterium
ATATTAATACTATTACTTCTTCTCAGTATGATACTAATGTGTTCCGTAAACTATTAAAAGACAATGATATAGAATACACTAAAACTGATGGAGTCAAATTCGATCACTTGTTTTACATATACCTGACATTTCACGGAAAGTTTTGGGATTTGTTTCTGAATATGGAAATCAACAGGGATGTTCCCCGACACACAATAAAAGAGGAATTGTTCAAAGAAGTTTACTATTCAAAGATATTGGGCGGTCGGAAAATGAAGTATGCCAGTCAATTTAAACAGGTATTTCCAAATGTATATCAAATGATTCTGAATCACCGCAAAGAATTCAGGGAGGGAAAGCAGCAGCATCTTGCTCATAATATGATGGCGTTGGAAAGTGAAATCTTTCAAAAGATAATGAAGAAAATGTATGCAAAAGGTTATGCCGTTGTCAATATCCACGATGCACTAGTGGTTTTAGATACTGAAGAAAATATTCATCTATTTCCAAATGAAGTTGAAGAAATAATCAAGGAAGAGTATCTGAAATACAATTTATATTCCACGTGTAAGGTTGATTATTTTAGTTCGATAAATATATAAACCTGTAATATTGCTAGTGATGGTTTTAAGGTCACTGGCAATGTGATAAATGCTGTATATGTACAAACTATTGGCAGATTAAAAAAACATCAGGTTTCTATTAGAAATATTAGTTACGGGATAGGTCAAGCGAAAAAGCTCAAACTCAAAAAATCCGGTTCAATAGCTGATAACTTCAACTTGAAACAATGCTTCTTTGGAGAGCACCTATTGAAAATCTATCCTAATAAAACAGTTGCAATTGTGGAAAGTGAAAAATCTGCAATTATTGCCAGTGCTGTTTTCCCTGATCTAATTTGGTTACCTGCCGGAAACCTAAACGGTTTATCAATTGAAAAGTGCCAGGTATTAAAAGGTCGAAATGTTACTTTATTCCCTGATTTAGGAGCTTATGAGAAATGGAATATTAAAGCTGGTGAAATTCACAAGCAGATCAACTGCAAAATAAGTTTATCAACTTTATTGGAAGATGAAGCAACGGATTTAGATAGAGTGAATGGGTTGGATATTGCCGATTTTATAATTACCGAACTAAAATCAAATAAAGCGACCCTGGAAATTCAAAGCCACTTTAGCCCTGCTTTACAATCAATGATTGACAAAAATAAGGCTTTATTGGTTCTGATAAATGGATTAGAGTTAGAATAAGTATAGAAAGAAAATGGCATCATTTAAATTGTCTTTGTTTTATACTTTTAAAAACAGGAAATGGTGAGCATACACCCACCATCAACCATTCTACTTCTATAAATTATCTTTGATTTACAGGTTTTTATTCTAACAACGCCAAATAAAACACATTACTCTTCTTTGTTTAATACATTAACTCCGAGCATTGTTTCTATGATTTGCATAGTTTTGGAATTAATTTTTAATCCTTTATACAACGCACTGATAATCCATCATTTACTTTAGATGTTCCAATATTACAACCGGATTCACTATAAACCAACCACGTGGCATAAGCATCTGTACTTGAATAAGATGTGGAACTCCAAAAGTTTGCATCTAATTGATTGTAGCCAAAATTCCCAGATGTCCGACTGGAGCCAGGTAAAGCAGAAAATCCAGAATAATTATTATTTCCTAAATCATTTCCTATTAGCAAGTTGCTGGTTAACCCAGCCCAAGTTTTAGCTGATGCCCATTCCCATTGAGACGCTAATGCTTTTCCGTTAGAACCCGAATACCCTAAATCATTTTGAACCAAACTCACTAAGGTTGTCCAGTCGGCAGAAGTAGGAATATGCCATCCTTTGGGGGCTAACTTTCCCGTATTTACTGCATACCAATTGTATAATCCTCCATAACTATCTTTCTCGCTGTTACTGTTAGAATACCAACAATAAGCACCTGTAGTCAAACCAGCCCAACTTGTATTGTCAGTAATATTTGCAATTGTTGTTCCATCATTATATTTGGTTGTTTTCAAGTTTTCAACCATCCATGTTTGTTTTCCAATAATGATGGTATGATAAATATTACCATCTGTATCAGTGACAGTTTCTGTAGAAGTGTAAAACTTAATTTCATTTCCATAGGCAATTCCTTTTGAGTTGATTGCATAGGCACGAGCATAGTAAATTTTCCCGTAAATTAACCCAGTGATTGAGCTTATAAAACTTCCACTTCCACTTCCGTCTGATGATTTATTGTTAGCAATTGTGGGTCCTGATTTTAAACTCCAACATAAACCACGAGAAGTTATAGTCAATCCTCCATCTGAGGTAATATCACCTCCACCAATAGCTATTGTTTGATTTATAGAGCTTATTGTAGTAGTTAATTCTGGAATTGTAGGGGCTAAAGTTGTAAACTGAACTACATTTCCATAGCCTGTCCCAGCACTATTAGTGGCATAAGCTCGTACAAAGTATGTTGTTGAAGCTTTAAGTCCGGTAATGGTACTTGTAAATGTACCACTAACTGCGCTTGTGGTGGTAGTTTTATTATCCGATATGGTAGGATCAATTGTTGTACTCCAGCAAACTCCACTAGTTAAAACATCAGCTCCTCCGTTTGATGTTATATTTCCACCCGTTAAAGCAGAAGCAGAAGAAATTGAAGTTGCTGCTGTTGTAGTTAGTACGGGTGGTAATTGAGGGTCTGATTTTGGGTTGCAAGCTATAAAAGTGATTGATAATATAAAGGCAAAAAATATGAATTTAATTTTTTTTGTCATAATGAATAATTTGATTATTGTCTGTTTTGTGATTACTTTAATGTTTCGCTTTTGGGGGTTCTGGGGTAGTTGAAATAACATTAACTGATTGTTTCATATTGCTTGGAGTATCTTTAACACAACGGATGGAACAACCATCTTTTTTTAATTCATATACATTCCTGAAATCAGGTAGAACATTGTTAAGCTGACGTCCCAACGCATTGTCAAAGTCATATGGAGTTGAACTCCAGAATAACGTGAACTGATACAAATGTCCAAATGTTCCAATGGGCTGACGTATGCCAACGGGTAATGCATTGAATCCGGAGTAATTATTTGTTGTCAAATCATTACCAACATAACCTACTGTAGCGAAGGCTTGCCACATTGTAGTTGATGACAATGCTTTTCCAAGATAATCGGCAAAACCGGATAAATTAGGAGTATTATATCCACTATTAATTAGATATGTTTCCAACGAACTAAATTCAGAATCGCTTGGTAAATGCCAGCCTACAGGAGCTATATTTCGACTGTCGACAGCAGCATACCATGTATAAAGTCTTCCGTAAATTGCAGCATTACTTTCATCACCATTAAATGCCCATTGATATTCAGGCATTGTTTCCGAAATAATTTCTCCTGTTGCAGGAGAGGTAGTTCCAATAATGTCACCGTTTCTATATCTTGTGGTCCTGAGATTTTCCATCATCCATATCTGGTTACCAATCTTAATAGTTTGATATGTATTTCCATCAATATCAGTTACAGGAGCAGATAGGATACCGCCAAGTGTATTAACCATTATTTCATTGCTATATCCTACTCCGTTATTATTAGTTGCATAACATCGGACATAATACGTGGTTGCTGGTTCTAAGTCACTTATGCTACCCGAAAAATCAAGATTACTATCTGATAAATTATTTATTTTTGTAGATAAGTCGATAGTTGGATTTTTGGTTTTACTCCAAATCACACCAGTCGAAAGTACGGTAGAACCACCATTACTCGCTATCATACAAGCATAATTTAGCTTTGAAGTTGTAATATTATTAATTGATGTTATTAATACTGGTAAGTTAGTTGTAGTATAAGTAAAATCATTACCATACTGCAAGCCTACACTAGTAACTACATAATTCCTAAAATGGTATACCGTATTGCCCTTTAGTCCGGAAGCTTTAATTTTCAATAAATAGGGCTGTGACAAGTTCCATTCAAACGATTCTGAAGTAGCATTCGAGATTGTTGGATTCGGATTTGCTCCATAACAAACCCCTCTTTTCGAAATGTGGTTGTTGTCTTGATCAGTAACTCCATAAACAATAACTTCAATGCTACTTGCGGCTAAATTTGAATAATCAATTACAACAGAGTCAGTTGTAACTTTAAATAAAGGGGGAACTTTAATTTCCTTTTCGTTAGTACATGAAAATAAAACTAACATAGCAAGCAACTGAAATAAAAGGATTCTACGATTCATAAGCGATAATTTAAATATAATACAATGTTATTTTTTTATTACTCGTTTAATTTACATGTTGGACC